>WRDI01000019.1 GCA_009783515.1 Bacillota bacterium
CACCGCCGAAGCCATTAAACCCGCCGCCAAATCCCCCGCCCCCGCCGAAAGCCTGCGACATGGGGTTGTCGTAATCGGCGCGCTTTTTCTCGTCGCCCAACGTGTCGTACGCCTCGGAAATCTGCTTGAACTTCTCCTCTGCCTGCTTTGCCTTGGCGGGGTCGCCCTGATGGCGGTCGGGGTGGTACTCCTGCGCCAGCTTCCTGTACGCCTTTTTTATTTCTTCCTGCGAGGCGTTTTCAGGCACCCCAAGCACGGTATAAAACGGTTTTGCCATTTATGTTCGTCTTCTTTGTAGTAGATTTTGCCTTTTTAATGCGCAATGAAACAACGAAATAATTATTCCGCCGCATTGATAAAGCGGTCATATAATTTTTTGTAGGTCTTGTATACTTTTTGAATGTCGGCGGGTGCATTTTTTATTTCTATGACTTCTAAGCGCGGAAATTCTATATGCTCGTGAAAGCCGGAAATAATATCAAAAAACCATTGTTCGCGTGTTTTTACTTTCTTGTCGCACAATGTTTTATCATATAATCGAACAAGGTATGCGCAATCGTCATTTTCGTCAGTTTGCATATCGCCAAAGAGTACGCTATATCTCACAGCCCCGTCATTTTCGATATATCGAACTACATCAAAATTGTTAAAAAAAGTAGGAAGTGTCGGGGCTTTTTGAATCAAGCAGGGGTAGCTTTTGCATTCTTCACAATTCCATTTATTTCCGCAATTTTTTACGGGCAATGAATAATCACTCGTTTCGTCATAATCATAAGAAACATCAAATAGGACAAAATTCCCGCTGTATGTAGCGTCGCCGCGCCACCCTATACTGTTGTCCTCAAAAGTTTCATTATCCATTAGTTTGCGTTTCGTAACGAAAATACGCATTTTACTTGTATCTATTTTATAAAAGGCACAATATATTTCAACCGCACTACGAATACCCTCAAATGTTTTTACAAAAAAACTATCTTCACATGTTTTTGGCGTTTCACTTACTTTAATCTCATAAATACAGTTATCCTCAACCGAAATAAATCTCTTAAAACTTTCTTTTTCATAAGCAATGCAAAAAGTCGCTTGCAATTTCGTTTTTTCGTCTTGTGTATTTACCTCTATTAACTGCAACAATTCAAGTTTGGTATTATAATCCGGTGCGTTTTTATATGCCAAAATTAGCAAGTCAAAGTCTGCGATTATAAAACTATTTTTCATAATTGCATTTTGCAGCGATTTTGAACAAGTCGCTTGTATAATTTTTTCAGATATGTTTTTTGTCATAAATTGAACTTCGTCATACTATTATGAGCAAAAGCGGCGATGATTGGGCATTTTTAGATACTATGTCAGACATAGACAGGGGGTTTTTACAATTAAATGCTGCTGAATTTGCATTTTTTATTTATTCAGTCGATGCGATTTTCCACCCCGCCCCAATTCGAGGAAGCCTTCGCGTGGCACCCTTCCGTTGAGGGGAATTTTGGGCACTTCTTTTGCTTACTTTTTTAAAAAGTAAGTCACTCCCGCCCCGGGCGTGAGGGGGTCAATACTACAGCGGTACATACCGAATTATGACGGCAGTCCCCCTTTCGTCCGCCTTTTGCTTAAAATTAGACCGTTAAGGCGTTGCGAGGGGGGTTCCAAGGGGGGAACACAGCCGCAAGTGTTCCCCCTTGGGTGCCTTTTTGCACCACTTTTTGGGCATTCAAAAAGTGGTATAATAAGATTTTTGGGGCATTCCAAAAGTAACATATCGTCAAAGCAACCGAAAAGAGGTTAAGATTCTTCGCTTACGCTCAGAATGACATATTAGAAATGCCTATATAAATCAAATCTATTCGGGTTCTTCAACCTTAATCTCCGGCTCACCCTCACCTTCTCCGCCGTCCGCGCCCGCCGCGCCTTGGCGCTGTTGCGCCGCGTGCTGATACACCTTTGTGAAAACGTCGCCGCTCGCCTTTTCAAGGGTGCTGGTCGCAGACTTAATTTCACTTAAATCCTCACCCTTGCACGCCTCTTTAACCTTGTCGCAGCACTCGGTCAAAGTCGTCTTTTCCTCCTCGTTAAGCACCTCGCCGCTCTCGGCAATCACCTTTTCGACGGAATGAATCAGCATCTCCGCGTGATTTTTGGCGTCCACAAGCTCCTTGCGCTTTTTGTCCTCCTCGGCAAACTTTTCGGCGTTTTTGATGGCGTCGTCAATTTCCTTCTCGCTTAAGTTAGAGGACGCGGTGATAGTAATGCTCTGCTCCTTGTTGGTGCCCAAATCCTTGGCGGAAACGTGTACAATACCGTTTGCGTCGATGTCGAAGGTGACCTCGATTTGCGGAATGCCGCGCGGCGCGGGCGGAATACCCGTCAACTCAAACCGCCCTATCGTCTTGTTGTAAGCCGCAATTTCCCTTTCTCCCTGCAAAACGTGGACATCCACACCCGGCTGGCTGTCCGAAGCGGTGGAGAAAACCTTGGATTTTTTGGTGGGGATGGTGGTGTTGCGCTCAATCAATTTGGTAAATATCCCGCCCATGGTCTCGATACCAAGGGACAGCGGCGTGACGTCAAGCAATAAAATATCTTTGACTTCCCCGGCTAAGACTCCCGCCTGGATAGCCGCGCCCAAAGCCACGCACTCGTCGGGGTTGATGCCCTTGAACGGTTCCTTGCCCGAAATTTTGCGCACCGCGTCGATAACGGCGGGGATACGGGTGGAGCCGCCAACAAGTATAACCTTGCCTATCTCGTCGGTCGAAAAACCCGAATCCTTTAATGCACGCCGCGTTAATTCCATTGTGCGTTCAACCAACGGAGCGGTCAGCGCGTCGAATTTAGCCCGCGTCATGTCGATATTCATGTGTACGGGCGCGCTGCCCTGCATACTGATAAACGGTATGTTGACCGTGGTTTTAAGCTGGGCGGACAGCTCGATTTTGCACTTTTCCGCCTCGTCCTTCAGCCTTTGCATAGCAAGTTTGTCTTTTGACAAATCAATGCCCGTCTCCTTTTTGAACTCGGCGGTCAAAAATTCGATGATTTTGCCGTCGAAGTCGTCGCCGCCAAGCTTGTTGTCGCCCGCCGTCGCGATTACCTCGAAAACGCCCTCGCCTATCTCCAAAATCGAGATGTCGAAGGTGCCGCCGCCAAGGTCGTATACAAAAATCTTTTGATTTAACCCCGCGCCCTTGTCTAAGCCGTAGGCAAGCGCAGCCGCCGTGGGCTCGTTGATTATGCGCAGCACTTCCAGCCCCGCGATTTTGCCCGCGTCCTTGGTCGCCTGCCGCTGTGCGTCGGTAAAATACGCGGGGACGGTGATTACCGCCTGTTTTACGCCCTGCCCAAGGTACGCTTCCGCGTCCTTTTTGAGCTTGCCCAAAATAAAGGCGGACACCTCTTGCGGCGAATAGTTTTTGTCGCCGATTTTGACGCGGCGGTCGCTGCCCATGTCCCTCTTAATCGAGGTGACGGTACGGTCGGCGTTGGCTATCGCCTGCCTTTTTGCAACCTGCCCGACAAGCCTTTCGCCGTCCTTGTTAAAACCCACTACGGACGGGGTGGTTCTCGCTCCCTCCGCGTTAGGGATGATGACGGGCTCGCCGCCCTCTAAGACCGCCACGCACGAGTTTGTCGTGCCAAGGTCAATGCCTATTACCTTTCCTGCTACTTTTCCCATTGTTTTAATCTCCTATATGTTTAAAATTTTTTTTGTTGTTTGCAGTTTGTTTTGTTTTTAATGCGCAATGCTCAGTGCGCAATGCTCAATGTCGGTCATATTTAACAAACGTTGACCTCTTAAAATTCCCCTCTTGAGGGGTGCCCCACGAACGCTTCTCTGACAGGGGCGGGGTGGAAAGTTTAAGGACAGGATTGAATTGGTTGCAAAAGGCAAAAACCAACTGCCTATGTCTGACATAGCATTTACTACATCCTCAAAAACCCCCTGCCTATGTCTGACATCGTACCTATTTTAATGTCCAACGACAATATTCAACGCACAATCCATTGTCTAATTTCTATATTAAATTCGACCCTCATTGAGCATTGTGCATTAAGCATTGTGCATTAACCTGTCTTTCGTGCCTCTATTGTCGCCGAAGCGACGAAGTCCTCAATCTTGGTATTCGGCGCCCAATCCGCGACAATGTCCTTGCTGTTGTTTTTGAGCGTCACCTTTATGTCCTTAAAGCCTGCCGCACAAAGCATTTCCTTTATTTTGTCAATATGCTCCGCGCCGCCGATACAGGCTGAAATGGCGTATAAATCCTGTTTGAATTTTTCGGGTAAATCGGCGACTGCGACCACGTCCGAAATCGAAAGCCTGCCGCCCGTTTTCAGCACCCTGTATGCGTCCTTAAATACTTGTTCTTTGTCCAAGGACAGGTTTACGACACAGTTTGATATTATTACGTCCACGCTGTTGTCGGCGACGGGCAAATGTTCAATCTCGCCAAGCCGGAACTCCACGTTTTTATAGCCGCTTTTCTCTGCGTTTTTCCTCGCGAGCGTTATCATGTCGGGCGTCATGTCCACGCCTATGACGTAACCCGCGTCGCCCACACGCTTCCTTGCTATGAAGCAATCAAAACCTCCGCCGCTCCCTAAGTCGAGTACCGTTTCGCCAGCTTTCAACGACGCTATGGCGACAGGGTTGCCGCAACCTAAGCCCATGTTAGATTCGTAGGGCGCGTCGTAAAAATCCTGCTGGCTATATCCGAGCTTTTTTGAAACCGCGCTTATATCGGTTGCCGTACCGTTACAGCCACACTCGGACGAACAGCATGATTTAACCTCGCGCCTTGCAACCTTTGCGTACTGTCCCCGTATATGCCCTCTTATTTTTTCCTTGTCAGCCATAATAGCCTCCTTATATTTATATTTTTTAGCGCTTGTTGTTTTTTAGCACTTGCCGCCGGGGCAACAATCTATTTTTCCGTCGAGTAGCTTTTTCCAATCGGAAAGGACGTCGTGCGTCCAACAATCGTCCGCGCCCGCCGCTTCCCGCATGGTGAGGGCGAGAATATAAGTAAGCTCCTCGACCGTCGCTCCCGCGTCAATCGCGCCCTTGAAATGTTTTAGCACGCACGGTTTCGAGCGTCCTTTTATCGAAAGCGCAAGGCAAATAAACTGGTATGTTTTTTCGTCTATTTTCTTTTTGCCCGCGTATAGCTCGTCTATCTCGTCAAGCTTTTTAACGAAAGCGGGAAAATACTCCTCAAGCAACCTCGCACCCGCGCTTGCTTTTGGTATATATTTTTCGTCTACCATGTCAATGCAAGAGCCGCAACATTCCTTAGCGCAAAGCCCGCACCCCGTGCATTTGTCGTAATCGATTATTATTCTGCCGTAGGGCGTTCCGCCGCAAGCGTACAAGTCGTTGCCGCTGTCGCTCCCGCAACCGCCCGCGCAATCGCAGCCGCCGCCGTATCCTTTTTCCGACATCGGCGTTAATCCCAACGCCTCGCGGTCGTTGCAATTACATTTTAGGTTTTTGTCCAATATCGGCTCTTTAACCTCTATATAAGTGACCGCCTTGAATGGACAACTCTTAATTGCCATGCAAACGTCTTTGCTCGCGAAGCACCGCTTCATGTCTACTATCGGCTTCATTATAAATACCTCTTTTATTTATTTTTGTTTTCAAAGCGTTTTTTTAACACTTCGTAACGATTTCGGTTGGATTTATCGCCGCCGTTATCCTCGAAAAGACAAAAAGGCAGACTGTCGGTCGTCCTGTGTTTTATCACGCAGGCACAACAGCGACCGTGATTTTCGCAAGCCGTTTTCGGGCAGGCGCACTCTTTAACGTTTTCACATCGGCTCATAATTTTTACCTCATAAATTTGTATTTTCAAGCTGTGATTTGCACTTTACTCCCCTACCACAACCATGGCGGGTCGTAACACCTTCCCTTTCAATAAATATCCGTCCAAAACCACCTCTACCACCATACCACTCTTGCCTTTTTCTTTGCGGGTCATAACGGCGTGCATGAGATGGGGGTCTAATTCATGCCCTAACGCGTCGATTTTTAAGAGGCCAAAGCCGTCCAATGCCACACCCAATCGCTCATAAATCAGCCCGACTCCCTCTAATACGCTCTTGTCCTTAATAATTTTGACCGCCTGCGAAAAGGAATCCAACACGGGCAGCAGTTTTTCGATAACCTCCGCCGCGCCGTCCTCCCTCGCCCCACGCTTTTCCTCCGTTGTACGACGACGGTAATTATCAAACTCGGCCTGCAAGCGTTGAGCCGCCGCCGTCATATCATCCGCGCGTTTTTTATAAATGGCGACGTCCCTGTTAGCCGCCTTATTTTCCCGCTCTTTATCCCGCTCGTCGCACAAAATCGTGATAATTTCCTCGTCGTCGAACTCCGGCGGGTCGTGCGTAACAGGCGGGACGGAGGACGCGGAAGACACGCTCGCCCCCTCAAAACTGCCGTTTATGTCGTCAAACTCGTCGGCAACATCACCCGCGACACCCTCTATTTCTTCGCCCCCCTTAACTTCCTTTACAAGCCCCTCATTTTTATCTTTATTCTTCTTCATTATCTACCTCCTTAATGTTTTCCTCAATATTTTCCTCGTTCATTATATCCTTGCCCTGCGGTAGCGACGCAATCTCCCTGCCTATATAGTCAAGCACCGTCAGCACTTTGCCGTAGTCCATCCTTATCGGCCCGATTACCCCCGCCGTCGCGTTTCCGCCGCCGCCGCTGAAAGACGCCGTTACAATCGCGCATTCGGGCAACCCCTCCTTCATCTCGTCCGCGCCCGCAATCTTGACCGAAAAGTTTAGCCCCGCCCCGTTAAGCATGGGCACAAGCTGCTCCTTCGCCTCCAAAAGCTCTAACATCGCCCGCGCCTTGCCGATATTGCTGTATTCGGGCTGGGACAGGATTTTCGCGCTGCCTTCGACCGATAACGTCCCGACCCCGTCCCCGCCGTAGTTTTTGATAATCCGCACCACCGCGTCGAAAATCCTTTCGTATTCCTTGCGAATCAATTTGGCAAAGCGGACCGGGTTTGAAATTTCGTCAATCGTGTGCCCCGCGAAAATCGACGTGATGTGGACGCTCGCTTCCTGCAAAAACTGTTCGGAAACATTGTCGGGGAGGTTAGCAATCGCGTCTTTAAGCACCGTGCGGTCGGTCACAATCACAAAAAGCGCGGCGTTTTCGCTGATTTTGACGATTTTTACGTTCTTGACCATGTCTGTCTTTTGGTTTTGGACGTACCCGACGGCGGTCAAATTAGTAATTTCCGAAATCACCTTGGCGGTATTGCGCACCATGTTTTCAAGGTCGCGCACCTTGTCGTTGATGTAATGCTTTATGGTTTTAAGTTCCTGCCGCGACAGCTTGTGCTTGGGCATTAACTTGTCCACATACAGGCGGTATCCTGCCGCCGTGGGAATCCTGCCCGCCGACACGTGCGGGTGCGTCAGGTACCCCATTTCTTCAAGCGTGGCAAGCTCGTTTCGGATTGTCGCGCTGGACACCTCCGGGAAGTATTTTTGGTGAATATGGGCAGATGAAACCGGTTCGCAGTTGTCGATATAACTGCTTACCACCGCCTGCAGTATCCTCTCTTTTCTGTGTGAAATCACCATTTGCTGTTCTGCCCTATTTTTTGCTAACCGGTTTCGCTTTATCACTCTTAACCCAAAGCCATTAGCACTCACTTATCATGACTGCCAGCAGTCTATCATAACAATCAAAAAAAGTCAACCATAAATTGGTCAACTTTTTGTGAAAATTCGGCGAAAAACTTGTCTGCGCCTGCTCAAGTCGCAGGGCGCGGCGCCAGTGGGCGCGCCAATGTTTAATACACGACGTTGTGCGGCGCCGAGGGGTCGCCGCACAACGCTAAAAATCATTCCTCCCCGTTCCCTTCCTCCGTTTCTTTCCCATTTCCAAAATTCCTCAGCCTCATGTACCAACGGTCGACGGGATTCTTGATTTTTATCCACTCCCAAACGGCAGCGAAAGCAAATACAATTATTACAACGTATAGGGCGGCGAACCATCCCCTTGTGGCGTCAATGCCCTCGATAAGCCCGTCGTCAAACCACATCGGGTTTTGCGACATTCCGTACAAGCCGGTCACAAGCATACTGGCCAATCCCAACAACCCGTTGAAAAGTAGCATGGCGATTACGCTGGTCAAGTTTGATACCCGAATTTTGACATACCCCGCGATGAACAGATATGTGCCGGTCAAAAACATCAGCAAATGGCTTGTTAAAGAACGGATGGCGTCATAATCCAACACACCTGATTTGCCCGCAAGAACACTTAAAACGCCGCCGATTATGCCAAGCCAAGCGCAGGATGGGGCTAAAAACTTAAACACCCTGCCTTTTTTATCCAAAAACGCAATGACAAGATTGAAAAACGCGATTACGTTGCAGGTCGCGAGAGGTAACAAAAAGTTAGGTTCCAACTTAAACGGCGTTTCACTTCTCACTGCGGCAAAGTACCAGTACCAAATCACACTTATATGTACGACAAAGGTGACGACCGCCATAATTTTTAAAACAATTTCTTTACTTTTGTCGGTCTTTGGCTTGAACTTCGTGATCAAAACAAAGAATGCGGCGGTGGCGGCGGCGAAAATAAGCAAAATAACGACATGCGAAGCGCTAAACATCCCGATTGTCAAAGGCTCTTTTCCTTCTATACTCGCGATTGGCATGATTTTTTCTCCTTTGTTTGCTTGATTTTTTCTTTGTACAATAAGTTTATCTCAAAATAATTATTTTGTCATACTATGTAGCGGCAAATTTAAAACTAATTTTCGAGCGGATTTTTGCGGATA
The DNA here is from genome assembly GCA_009783515.1 of Bacillota bacterium. GTDB lineage: Bacteria > Bacillota > Clostridia > Christensenellales > Pumilibacteraceae > WRAF01. Next base: position 8,817 of record WRDI01000019.1, read on the forward strand.
AAAAAGTCAAAAAATCGAGCTCATAGCAGCGCTATGTGCGAGATTTTTAGGAAATTTTAATTTCTGTTGACTTTTTTAAACCAAAAAGACGCCGAAAAAAGTTTCAAAGTTGCCACGAAATAGTATCAATTCTTTTGCCCTAAATCAGCCTTGATACTATCGAATTCATAACGTACAAATACGGCTCTGCTATGCACGCCCGCCCGTCACGCAAAACAAAACAACCCTGCAAAATAAATTCGTCGATAATTTTGAGTTTTTCCGTGCCCATCCCCATATCCGCAAGAGTTTTTAATTCAACCCCCTCCGCCGTCCTCAGACCTAACATGATGTATTCGGTCAAAACATGGGAGCGGACATCCTCGGTTGATTCCAAAAATTCGCCCCTTATGTACCGTGCTAAATCTCCCGTATTTTTTGTCCGAAAGCCGTCCAAATACGAACACGCCGACGGCCCCACGCCCAAATATGGGGACAAATCCCAATATTTTCGGTTATGCCGGCACTCGAATGAGGGGAGGGCGAAATTGCTGACCTCATAGCGCGAATATCCCGCTTCTTTTAATCTTTTATGGATAATGTCATAAAAATCTGCCGTTTTGTCCTCGTCCACAAGAAATCCCGATTCATAAAGCGGCGTACCCTCCTCTACTTTCAGGCCATAAACGGAAATATGTTTCAGTCTCAATCCGATCAATTTTTGCACGCTTTTTTCAACGTCAAAGTAAGTTTGTCCCGATAATCCCAACATTAAATCCGCGCTGACGTTTTTTATCTCCGCTTCCTTCGCCTGCCCCAAAGCCAGCAAAAAATCACGATAGGTATGCCGCCGCAAGCCCTTTAATAAGTTGTCCTCCGTCGATTGTAGCCCAAAACTTATACGGTCAACCCTTAACGCCGCGCACTCGTCAAAGAAACCTTTGTCCGCAGATTCGGGGTTCGCCTCCACGCTAAACTCAACGGGCGTAAAATCGGCAACATTTTTGACAGCATTAATAATTTCTGTCAATCCGCCGCGGTACAAGGCCGAGGGCGTCCCCCCGCCCACATAAACTGTTTCAACGGTATATTCCCTTTCGCCGCACCTTTTCCCAACCTCTCGTATCAATGCGGCGACGTATTTTTTCTGCATATCCAAACTGGCGGGCAAGGAAAAATCGCTCCCGACCGACACAAAATCGCAGTAAGGGCACTTGCTCCCCCTGCAAAACGGTATATGAATATACAGCCCGACTTTCATTCTTTTTCGGATGTTTCCACGGAAGATTTGCGCCGATCTGCCGTCTTTTGCGGCCAAGGCGTTGCTTTTTTCGCCCTTCTTGTCAGTTTTGCTGCGGCAACCTTCGCGGCGACCTGCTGCGCCTCTTTTTTGCGCTCCCCTTTGCCCTCACCCAATAATTTTCCGTCCACATAAACTTTAGAGGAAAAGCGCGGAGGGTGACCGGTTTCGCTGTCCTCGTATTTAAGCGCGAGTTTCCTTGCCTGCGCTATTTCCTGTAGCTTTGTCTTATAATCTTTTACGGTTTGACGCTTTAAATGACCCAAAAGCGTCCTTTTTACAAATTCCTTGGCCGTCACAATATCGGAATCCTTATAGACAGCCGCCAAAACCGCCTCGTAAAGATTAGAAACAAACTTTTGCGACTTATGCTGTAAGTCAAAGCCTGCGCTTAATTTAAGATACGGCAGCAGCCCCAACCGTTCCACCTCGTTTGCGAGCGGGGCGCGCGACACAATACGGGTGCGTGTGACCGACATCTCACCCACAACGGATTTTTCCCATCTGCCCGCTTGCTTTTTGTCGTACAAAAATTCTGCGACAACAAAATTCAGTACGCCGTCGCCCAAAAACTCCAACGCCTCGTTGCTTCGTTCACCCTTCTCCGCCGCGTGTGAAACATGGTTGAAAGCAGTCTTAAGCAGTTCCTTGCTGTTGAATGAGTAGTCTAAAAGCTTTTCTATTTCGACAATTTCATTTTCGTCTATCATGCTTGTTATCCGTTATTTTGCCAAATTAGCTAATATTTTTTCGGGTAGCCTCGCCGCTATCATGTTGTATGCCTGTAATAACGCCGCCTCCGCCGATACGGCGTTGGACGAGCCGTGCGCTTTCACCAACACCTTTTTCACCCCCAAAAGCGGCGCGCCGCCACCGGCGTGATAATCCATACCGCCGCGCAGCCTCTCAAACGCTTTTTTCATAAACAGCGCGCCAAACTTAGCGGACGAGGACGACATAATGCTCTGTTTAAGCATCTTTACCACCAACCCTGCCGTGCCCTCGACGCTTTTTATCAGCACGTTGCCCACAAACCCGTCGCAGACAAGCACGTCAAACTTCCCGGACAAGGCGTCGCGGGCTTCCATATTGCCCAAAAAGTTCAGCCCGCTCTCTTTTAGTAATGAAAACACCTCTTTGGTCAGCTCGTTACCCTTTTTGTCCTCCACGCCGACCGACAACAACCCAATTCGCGGCGATTCCATTCCCCGCGAACCCATATAAGCGGCCCCCATTTTGGCAAACTGCACAAGGTATTCGGGCCGGCAGTCCATATTAGCCCCCGCGTCAACCACACACACCCCGCGCCCGTCCGCAGTGGGCAGAATGGGCGCCAGCGCGGGACGCAACACTCCTTCCAGCCTTCCTAACAGCAACACGCCGCCGCTAAGCACCGCGCCCGTAGCCCCCGCGCTCACCATTCCGTGAATATCGTCTCTTTCTTTCAGCGCGTTAATGGCGACGACAAGCGAGGAATCTTTCTTTTGCTTTAACGCCATCGTGGGCGAATCCTCATTGGCGATTACCGTTTTCGCGTCCAAAATCTCGACGCGGGCGCGGGCAACATCCTGTTTATCCCATTCAAATTTGTCCAAAATCGGTGACAAAATTTCTTTATCCCCCGCCAAAACGGGCTCTAACCCCTTTTCCCGCCTCATCGCGGCAAAGATCCCTTGCGCCAGCACCTCCGGCCCGTTGTCGCTGCCAAACATATCAAATATGATTTTCATAATGGTCTCCTTTGCGGGCGACCGAGATCAGACCATATCAAGAAGCATTCGTGGTCTTGCTTCGTAGGGTCGCCTCTATAGTTTCAAAATTGTCTGTTTTTGCCCAAAATAATAAAATTTGCTCCGTCGGCAAATCGGCGGAGCAACGTTTTACAACCTGTTAATCATCTTTCGGTTTTTTGGTGACATCGATTTTCAAAACGCCGTCGTAATAACCGCACTTTTTGCAAACCCTGTGCGGCTGTTTTGTTTCGTGACACTGGGGGCATTCACTAACGGCAGCCGGCGTTACCTTCCAGTTCGCATAGCGCGTGTTCGACCTTTGCTTCGATGTTTTATGTTTGGGTACTGCCATATCCCGCCTCCTTTGATTTTTTCCGTCTTTTTTTGACGTGATTTCTTGCGTCCTGCATTGACGTCCATTATTATAGTGGTTATCGCGCCGTTTGTCAAGGATTTTAAGCGGTGTTACAATTTTTTGTTGGAATTTCCTACAAATCTACACAATCCAAAACCCTACCCGACGATAAATCCTTCAAAACCACGCTTTCTCCCTCCCATACGGCATAGCTTGCGGCCGTCCCGCCCTTTGGCAAACTAACAGAGCCGGGATTGACAAAAAGCCGACCGCCCGACCGCTTAATATACCCCGTATGCTCGTGCCCGTAAAACAAAATATCGAACTCGCGCGGCGGCGGGCTGCCCAAATTATATTTATGCCCGTGGGTGAATAACGCCCTCACACCCCCAACCCACACGGCAAAAGACGGCAAAAATTTAAAATCGGAAATCATTTGGTCGACCTCGCTGTCACAGTTGCCTTTTATTACGATAAGTTTTTCTTTCACTTCATTTAAAAGACAAGCGACGGCGGCGGGCTCGTACCCGCTCGGAAAAGGATTGCGCGGCCCGTGGTAATAAAGGTCGCCCAAAAGTATCAGCCTGTCCGCCTTTTCTTCTTCAAACCTCGTTAGCAGCGTTTCGGCCGCGTCAAGCGAGCCGTGGACGTCCGACGCTATCAAATATTTCATAATTATCACGTCCACTTGGCGTAAAGGATTATATCCTCGTCCACCTTAATGACGTCGGGCGCTTTTTGGGCGTATCCCTTGTCAAAATACCACCCTGAAAACACGTGGCCGTCCTCCCTCACAGGTATATATTCCGGTCTGAACTCAAACCGACGCACGGCAATCGCTTTTTTCAGCACCTTGTCGTCAATATCGGCAAAGGTCACCGTGCGTTTAAAAAAGAGCCAAAAGACGATAAACAAAATAATAAGCAGGAGCAAAATAATAAGCAGTATTATCCACCACGCGTTGCCGCAGCCTGCGCAGCCGTCGGGTTCCTCCCCGCCACCGCCCGCACTCACCGTAATGGTAAAGACCTTGGTATAATCGGCGCCCGCCGTTTCAAGCAGAATAGGCTCTTTTTCAACAGCCGTGGTGCTTCTGCCGCCCGTCCCAAGCTGCCCCTCGTTGTTGCGTCCCCATGCCCAAACAGTACCGTTTTTCTTGGTGGCAAGGCTGTAATCATTGCCCGCCGAAACCGACGCCCAATCGGTGGCATCTCCTATTTGAACGGGCACAATTTTGTCATTGTAGCCCGCGCCGGTTTGGGCGGTGGTGGTCGTTCCGTCGCCGACTTGGCCATAGTTATTGTGTCCCCACGCCCACAAAGTCCCGTCCTTTTTTACGGCGAGAGTATGGCGGTCCCCTATCGACACGGTATCCCAGTCGTTATCCGTTCCCACACGGGTGGGCGTGTACCTGTGCGCAAATACATAGCCTTCGCCGACGGAAATTCCGCCGACGCCAAGCTGACCCCTGTTATTATATCCCCACGCCCACAAACTGCCGTCTTTTTTGATAGCCATCGCGTGACTGCCGTTTGCAAAAAGCTTGTCCCAGTCGTTATCCTTTGCCCCCTCGTCCTTCGCCTCATCGGTGTGCATAATCTGCTGCGGCACGTTCACCCATTCGGTCGCACCAACCTTGTCTGGGTCGCCGAGCATACCGGACTGAACTCCGCCCCACGCCCAAAGCGTTCCGTCGGTCTTTAAAGCGAGCGAAGTGATCGAACCAAGCTCTACGGCCGCCCAGTCGTTGTCGTCGCCCACGCGCTGGGGAGTGTTTCTGTCAAATTCGGTTTCTATTTTGGTGGGACCGGCGCCTATGCCTATGCCAAGCTGTCCGTAATTATTGCGCCCCCACATCCACAGACTGCCGTCGTTCTTGATGGCTGCGGACCCGCTTGCTCCCGCCGCGATATACTTCCAATCGTTGTCGGCGCCTATCTGAACGGGCGCGCTTTTGCCGCGGTCGGTCGTGACGGTAATCGACGCATATGTAATGTTTATGTCGGAATTTGTCCCGTCGCCAAGCTGACCGAATATGTTATCGCCCCACGACCATATTGTGCCGTCGGTTTTTAACGCGATTGTGTGCGCTATTCTGGTATCTGACGCGCCTACGCCGCCGCTTGCGACCGCCTTCCACGTTGTACCCGGCTCAACCTGCCCGGGAGTCATGGCGGCGGCGGAACGGAATGCCGCGTCCCTGCCGAGTGTTTTGACGTTGGTAAAATTTTGGTTCCGTCCCCACGTCCACAAACTGCCGTCGGTCGCGAGCATTGCGGCGTGTTCTGCGCCCGCGGAAATCTGCGAGGCGGAAAGGCCGCCCATTCCTCCCGCGATTGTCGCCATTACTGTGACCGTTCCCGCCGCCGTGGCATTAAGCTTGCCGTCCGTGATTGTCGCGCCCGTGTCCCCGGCGTCAACTATGCTCCACGTTATGTCCTTGTTTGTCGCGCCGTTAGGACTGACCGTGCCCGCAAGCTGTAACGGCGTTCCGATCGTCGCTGTGGCGGGCACTCCCGTGATGTCGGTTACGGGGACAAAGTCGTCCGCGTACGCGACCGCCGGAGCCGCAAAAAACAGCCCCAGTACCATTACCGCCACAAGCAAGTAAAGGCATAAATTTTTCGTCTTGCTTTTCATACCGATTACCTCTTTGTTTTTGCATTGTCGCCCTAATACACGCATTTCGGTAAATATTGTAACACAACCCGTCATCGCTCTGCAAGCAAATTGCATATATCGCCATAAAAATAGCTGATTTTAAGGCAAGTGGCATATTTCGCTTGCTTATCGCCATAAAAAACATATATAATGTGCCCTGTGAATAATAATTTGGTAACTGAAGGTAAAAACAAGCCTTTGGCGCAAGGGCAGGACAGCTGCAACGGCATTATAAATGCGGATTTTGGGACTGAAAGCGGTGGAAAACCTTTGATTCAAGGGCAAAACGACCGCGACGACAGTCGCGCGCGCAAAATAATTTCGATAATCGCCTGTCTTTTGGTGCAACTCTGCGTGGGAATTTTGTACATTTGGAGCATTTTTAAGTCGCAGATTCACTATTACTACGATTGGCCGGAAAAAAACGCGGACTTGGTGTCGTCCATAATGATGTTCGGGTTTGTGTCGGGCAATCTTATCGGCGGGTTTTTGCACGACAAAACCAATCCAAAGCTTATAGCAACGGTAGGTTGCGCGATTTTTTCGGGCGGGATACTCTTGACCTCACTGCTCACCGCCCGCACAATTTCGTTGATTTACATTACCTACGGCATAATAGCGGGGGTGGGCTGCGGCTTTGTGTACGGCAGCATCCTTAACTGCCTGCAAAGATGGTTTCCAAATCGCAAAGGGTTTGCTACGGGGCTGTCGGTTGCGGCGTTTGGGCTGTCCACGGTAGCGTTCGCGCCACTGTCGCAGTTTTTATTGGACAAATTCAAAGCGGCGGACAGACCTCCCAACCAAGTTAACGGAGAATTGATACAAATATCCGACGTCCCTAAAGTCTTTTTGATATTGGGCTTGACCTTTGCGCTTGTAAGTTTGGTTTCCTGTATTTTTATTTTTCTGCCAAAAGCGAGGAGCGCAAAGGGCGGCGCAGAAGCAAGCGCAAAGAGCAAAAGCGAATACAAAAAGAATTTACCCGGGCTCAGCCCACTGCAAATCCTTAAGAAGTCCGCGTTTTGGTGCATTTTCTTCTCCTGTTTTTGTATAAACGGGCTTTGGAATATCATGATTCCGCTTATCAAGCCGCTGGGAATCAACCGCGGCTTGGACGTGACCTGGGCGGCGCTAGCGGTCACCTTCACTGGCGTAGCCAACGTGTTGGGGCGCTTTGGCATGGGCAGCCTTGCGGACAAAATCGGTCGCGCGCCCACCATTGTGCTTAATACCGTAATAACCCTTATCTGCGCCGTCGCGCTTATTTGGGCGGGCGTTTTTGTGTACCTTGCGGCGGTGGTATTGGCGGCATTTAGCTACGGCGGGGTGGCGGCGACCTTCCCGACCATGACGCTGGACGTCGGCGGGCCAAAATACGCGGGGACAAATTACGGAATGGCATTGTTTGCATTAGGTTTTTCGTCCGTCGGATTTAATTACGCGTCAATCGCCCTTGTCGAGGCGACAGGGGGCATGACCGCAAGTTTCATTTTGGCAGCCTGCGCCGCCGCTGTGCCTATTGTACTTATGGCAGTGTACAGCAGGACTAGAAAGAAAAGCGCTAATAATTTCAATCAGGTGAGCCGCGCCTAATGGTATGACAGAATAAAACGTTGGGGTGCATTCAGGTAAAGTCGGCGCTTTATATACGAACACACCCTAATTTAGCAGACACATTTTCGAAGGGTTTTTCGTATTCTGTGGCGAAATCAATAGCGGAGTATGATCAAGATAAAAACTTGAAAAAACACCAAAAAAACAATGACCGGTATCTATTCCGGGGCGGGGCCCTGGACCGGCGTCCGCTTTCGCGGACGCCCCCCGCGGCTTTGCCGCGGGGTATGTACCCATAAGGTCGGAATCAAAACAATCCCAAAAACCGCAAAAAAGACAAGAAAAAGGATAAATCATTCCTACTTATCCAAAGGAAAATAATATGCTTGAAGTAAGACATTTACACAAAACATACCGCTCTAAGGGCGCGCCGGAGGTCCAAGCCCTCGTGGACGTTTCGGTCAAGTTTGAAAGCACCGGAATGGTTTTTGTCCTCGGCAAGTCTGGTAGCGGAAAATCTACGTTTTTAAACGTCGTCGGCGGTCTTGACAAATACGACGCCGGCGAAATCATAATTAAAGGCAAAAGCAGCGGCACCTTTAATGGTTCGGATTTCGATTCTTACCGCAATACCTACCTCGGCTTTATATTCCAGGAATATAATATCATCGAGGAGTTCACCATCGAGCGCAATATCGCGCTTGCACTTGAGCTTCAAAACCGCAAGGCTACGCGCGAGGACGTGGACAGGATTTTACAAATGGTCGACCTCGGTGGTTACGGCGACCGCAAGCCGACGCAGATTTCGGGCGGGCAGCGCCAACGCGTCGCCATAGCCCGCGCGTTTATTAAGGAGCCGGAAATCATTTTTGCCGACGAGCCCACGGGCGCGTTGGACAGCGCCACGGGCGCGCAGATATTCGAAACACTGCAAAAGTTGTCACAAGACAAACTCGTTGTCGTCGTTTCGCATGACCGCGAATTTGCTGAGCTTTACGGCGACCGCATAATTGAATTCAAAGACGGCCGCCTTGTATCGGACATGATAAAAAGCGTTGAAGGGGACTTTTCGGAACAAATTAAAAACGTGGACGGAGCCCTTGCGTCAACCGATGTAATAAGGATTCCCGCGGGTACCGTTCTTACACAAAAGCACTTCGAACTTTTTGAAAGCCTTGCCGCAGGCGGCGGCGGGGATATAATAATTTCAAAAGACCAAGGGCTTAACAAATACTTTGCCGACAGCTTTAAGCCGGACAAAAAGCGCAGAGGTAAGTTTGTCGATACAAAAGAAGAAATGCTTAACCTCCATGACAACGAAAAGCCCTTTGCGCTTATCAAATCCCGCCTCCCTGCCCGCGACGCGATGCGCATGGCGCGCTCAAGCATGAAGCACAAGGTCGGAAGGTTGGTGTTTTCAATAATAATCATGGTTTTGGCCGTTACTTTTTTCGGGTTTTCGTCCGTTGTGGGCGCGTTCAGTGAAAGCGATGTGGTGGGCAGCGTAATGCGCGACAATTCCTATCATTACATCGCTATAAGTAAAGCCGTAAAGGCGGCTAAAGCAGGGACATTTTCGGGCGGCGGGGGCAGCGCAGTGACGTTTGACGCGCGCGACCGTAACGCCATTGCCGCGATTGCGGAGGGGTGGGGAGAGCTTATACAAATAAACTACTCGATTCCGCGGGGCGACAACACACTCGATGCGACAAAATATTCCCCCGACTATTTTACCAATAATTTTTGCGGCGCGGTGGCAAGCGACAACTTGGAAAAAATGGGCTTTGATATTTCCGCCGCCTATGGCAGGTATCCCGCCGCCGATAACGAAATACTGATAAGCAATTATGTCGCGGAGCATTTTTTAGCTTACGGCATAAAATATTACGAGGGCGGATCCTATCACGACTATAAGCCCGTTAAAATAAACGACGTTTTAAACTTCACCATAAATTTAAGTAGCTATTACGGCGGATACCAAGCCGACAACGTACTCAAAATTGTAGGAATAATCAATTTTAAGATAGGCAGGTACGACGACATAAGGGATCCGTCGAAAGCCTTTTTTGTGTCAAAAGATTTATCCGATGAATTTGGTCAGCGCAGAACTACGGACATCGCGTACATTTATGGGTCAAGCGGGTTAAAGGAGCTTATACAAGACCCTAACGCAAATATGTACTATTATCACTACAACATTACCGCCGCGTTTAACCTCCCGGGCATGGATTACGATTCGTTTAAGGGCAGTAATTACCCCCGCTCTTTAATACCTTATTCAAGGCTGAACCAATACGGCGTCGGGTCCGCGTATTACAGCCCGGACGGCAGCCAAATACACGAGCCGCAGAAAGGCGAGGTCATCATAAATTTGGCGCGATATTATTATTACAAGGATGTTCTAAGCGGCAAAAACGACGGGTATTATAGCGGCGACATCTCAAACCTATCCCTTACAAAAGCACAAATACAGGCGCGCGCGGCAGAGCTTGGATTGTTTGAGCCGGGATTTAAGCTAAGCATGGCGGCATTTAATTCCGAAATGAAAATATACTACGATACGTATTATGAGTATTACAAGGGCGCTTTTAAGATAATAGGCGTTTCGGGTGATTTTTCTTATGACGACGGTATATGCGCTTTTAACGACAAGGAATTTGAGGAGGAAATAGTCTTTAAGGACAAAAGCGAATATATTTTTGTGTATCTAAAGGACAACGCCGCGATACAAAGGTTTTGTAACGCGTATATAGGCGAGTTTAAAAACCCCGACTTTAAGGGCGTGTCGGACGTATATATACACATGATGCCCATGTCCATGCTGGTAAGCGGTGTTTCGCAGATGTTCGGCATTATGGGAACGGTATTCTTGTGGATGGCTGTGGCGCTGTGCGTGTTCTCCGCGTTGCTATTACTGAATTTCATCTCTGTGTCGGTGGTATATAAACGCAAGGAAATAGGCATCTTGCGCGCGATAGGCGCGAGGAAGGCGGATGTGGTGTCGATATTCCTGTGGGAGGGCATATTTATCGGGCTGTGGATATTAGCGTTTTCGGTGCCGCTTGTATTTGCCGCCGTGCTTATTTTCAACAACCTTATCGGTCAGCTTATGGGGCTACCGTTTACACTGTTGTTTTTCGGCTTTTTGCCGCTATTGTATATGATGCTGGTTTGTTTTGGGACTATAGCGATAGCCAGCATACTGCCTGTACGCAGGGCGGCGGGCCTCAAACCCATGGATGCCATAAGGGGCAAATAGAGGAGGAATTTTTGTATGAAAAAGAAATTTACAAGCTTACTTTTAACGATGATAATAGCGTTTTCGGTTTGCGGCTGCGCGCCGATTTACGACGCACTGAATTTTAACCGCTCTAACTTTCCGGATACGCCCAGCGCGGTCGAGCCGGGTTTAACCAACAAATACGCCGTAAC
>WRDI01000020.1 GCA_009783515.1 Bacillota bacterium
GCGGACGATTTTACAGGGGCCCTGGGGAACGCGCTGTTTTTAAGCGAGTTTAAGGCGGCGGACGTAAGGGCGGTAATGGACGCGATTGCGGACGGTATCGCCGAAAATATGCTTAAGGCGGAGGCGATAAGCTACGCCGCGCCGATTTTGGACGGGCGGGGCGAGGACGGAGAGGGCGGGGATTCCGGCTTCAAGCTGCCGCCCGAGGCGGAAGAGCTTATAATAAAGCTGTTTTCCGCGAGCAACCTTAATAAGAACAGGATAACCGACTATGAGGAAGAAAAAATAGAGGAGTATAAACTATCCGTATCCGACAAAAGCATGGCGGCATTCTTAAACGATATAATTTTAAATACGTTTTTGGACAATAAAAACCTTAAAAACGCCATAGCCGAAATGGCGACGGACGCCGTCGCGGAAGCGTTGAAGGGAATGGGCGGTCCGATTTCCCCCGTTAATGCCATCGACCTTAAAAGTTTTGACTATAAAAACATTTTGCAGATAAGGCAAATCAGTTTTTATAAGGCGGGCGAGGATGCGCACATCAAATTTGTCACGCAGACCAAAATCAAAAACGTGGTGGACGCGCTGTTTAAGGGCATAACGGGCGACAACTTTTTGCGTAATGACGCCAGCAGTATGGCAAAGCTGGGCTTTAATTCTCTGAGGTGGATTGTCAACAAAATGATAACCGGCATTTTGCCGAACGAGCTTTTCTTAAGCGTCGATATCCCCTTAACGGGCGCGGGCGAGCCGCAGATTTTGATAAACGGACAGGATTATAAGGGTCTCATGGATATTTTTGACGCGTTTGGCAATAGCGGAAACGGAGGCTATGAAGGAGAACAGGGTGAAGAGAGCGAAAATCCGTCCGATCTCTTTGAGGGGCTGTTCGGCACGGGAAGCGCGATAGATAACGCGATAAAGTCGATGAACGCGACAATAGTAATGAACGGCAAAAGCGGGTCGATAAAATTTGACGCGATAAACTTTTTCTTAGAGCTTGCGGAAATCAACCTTGTCGACGTAGAAAAAGACGGAGAAACGGTCAAAGAAAGAAAGCCGGAAGGGGAGTGCATAACCAGCAACGACGTGTATCTTTTGCTTAGGACTATCGTTGCGGACACGGAAAGGGCGATGAAGGATAAGCCCGATTATACAAAATATAAGCACGAGCTAAACGATACACAGTTTGTCTTTGAAAACGGCGTGCTTAAGCTTGTCCCAATAAATCCCGCCGACCCGCCCCGCGATTTGGTCGATATAAACGACGAGTATCAGACGGCGCTGTTTTTCGCATTTGCCAAAAGCTATGGGTTACGGACGACGGGGACGGGCGCGGTGACAAGCTTTGACCAGCTGTTTGAAGTAATTTCGGAGGGCGATACGAACAAATTCCTCGGCCTTTTTGACGGCGGAAAAATACAGGAGGTTGTAAGGGGCGATGCAAAGGGCGTGACGCTTAACTCGCTGCTTTTGTCCGCTTTGGTGGCGGCTCAGGCGGAGAAGTTTTTGGGCGATGCGGAATTTGATTTTACGTTAAGATTCGTCGCGCTTTATACGATAGAGGATGATGACGGTGTGACGCATAATATGTTGGAGGTTGGCATAGAAGTCAACCCGGCCGCGTTGTTTGGGGATATTTTCGGCGGCGGGGAGGAAGAGGAAGAAAGCGGCAACCTTATCATGAATATTTTGAATGAAATGTTGTCCGCGCTGATTCCCGAAAGCATTTTGGTGCGCGCCGAAATAGACATTACCATAGGCGGCGGCGCGGGCTTTACGTACCTGCCCTCGCGGCTTTCCCTTGACAGATTGACATATGAGCAGGCCGACAGGATTATCGGGCTGCTGGCCGGCTTTGCCGGAGGAGAGGAGACGGATTTTGGGGATTTGGTGGGCGGCATGCTCGACCCCGTACGCGACATGATAAACATGATGGCGGATAGCTTGCCCGGCCTGACAATAGGCGAAAACGCGATAGTTATGCCCGACATTTATACCCTTATGGCGTCCTTTTTGGGCGGCGTCCTTACCGCAGCCGAGGTGGAAAGCGTGTTGAAAGGCATTTACTTCGACGTTAACGACGACGATAATGTGTGGCTGCGCTTTAACGACGCCGAGGCCGCCGACACGGCAGATTTTATAAAGGATAAGACGGACGCCGTAAACCTTGCCCCTTATATCGCCAATCCCGCGTTGCTTGTAGGGGGCGCGGAGTTGACGACATTTAGCGACACCGAGCTTTTGTCCATGATAAAGGGGCAGTTGCCGGCTAATTACGGCGGCGAGGTGACAAGCGTAATGTTCTTGGCGAAAAGCGACGCGGGCGATACGGCCAAGGGGTTAAGGAAGTGGCTTAAGGGCTTTGACGGAAAGGAATACAACGACGCGGATTATATGCTGATTACGGTGAGGTTGGAGTTTGCCACTTTGGGGTATGACGCGTCGTTCGGCGGATTTATGCCCGAAACTTTTTACGCCACGCTTTTGTACAAGATTGACGGACTTGACCCGACATTTGAGTGGTTCAGGTTTAACGACATGAGCGACGGGACGCAGGACGATTTATACAAGCTTTTGGGCTTTGCAGGCTTAGACAATATTTTGGGCGAGGGCGCGGGCAATATCGGCGGCGGCTTTTTTGAGGATATAGCGGGTACCGTGTTGGACGCTGTGAACGAGGCGATAAAAGAGCTTGTCAAGGGTATTCCTGTAGGCGTGGACGTAACGTATTCTTACGAGGCGTCGGGCGAAGAGGGGACGGTGGGCACGATGGTTGTGAGTGTAAAGTTGAAGTAAGGGACAGGATTCAGAGATCAGTAGAGAATAGAGGAATAGCGGTTAAATAAATTGTTTCAGATTGCCATAAAACCCTTTCCGTATGGGAGAGGGTTTTTCTTATGAAAATTAACCCCCACCTTACCTAACCCCTAACCCTTGATTTCATTTGACATTCGTGCGCAAAAGCTGTAAAATATTATGCATGAACAAACAAGCAAGTAAGCAAACGACGAATAAACCGTCGGACAAACACATGGACAAATGTCAGACCATGCGCACGCGTACCTGCGGAGAACTGACCGAAAGCAATGTCGGGGAAAATGTCGCGCTGTGCGGGTTTTTGGCTGGGCTGCGCGACCTTGGCGCGGTGGTGTTTTTTGTGCTGCGCGATTTTTACGGAATCACGCAAATCACGGTGAATGACGAGGCGAAAAAGAGGCAGATTCGCGAAATCCCGCGTGAGTCCAGCGTGAGAGTAACAGGGCGGGTGATAAAAAGGAGCAGTCCCAACCCCGAGCTTCCGACGGGCATGATAGAGATAGAGCCGGATGAGATTGAGGTTTTGGGGTTATGCCAACGCGAACTCCCGTTTGAAATCGCGGGGTCTTTGTCGATGCGCGAGGACACGCGGCTTAAATACCGCTTTTTGGATTTGCGCAACCCCTTGGTGCGGGACAAAATCGTGCTGCGCAGTCGAATAGTAAGTTCAATTCGCCGCCGCATGACCGAAAAGGGCTTTTTAGAGATCGCCACGCCAATTTTGACTTCGAGTTCGCCCGAAGGCGCGCGCGATTTTATTGTGCCCAGCCGCCTGTATCCCGGGAAGTTTTACGCGCTGCCGCAGGCGCCGCAGCAGTACAAGCAGCTTTTGATGGCGAGCGGCTTTGACCGCTATTTTCAGATTGCGCCCTGCTTCCGCGACGAGGACGCCCGCGCAGACCGCAGCCCCGGCGAGTTTTATCAGCTTGATATGGAGATGGCTTATGCGACGCAGGAGGACGTTTTCGCGGTTTTAGAGGACGTTTTCCCCGCGTTATTTAAGGAATTTACTGATAATGAAGTGGACCAAGCGCCGTTTAAGCGGATAAAATACGCCGACGCGATACGCGATTACGGCACGGACAAGCCTGATTTAAGGAACCCGCTTATTGTGCGGGATGTTACGGGATTGATTGCCGCGCCGATGTTCGAGGGCAAGTTTGTGTATGCGGTCGCCGTAAATAACTTTGACAAGCCGCGCAGTTTTGTAGATAAGACGTTGGCCGAGGCGGCGAAAAGTAATGAAATAGAGAATATTTTTTGGTTTAAAACAGATGAAAATGGATTGCCCACGGGTGGAGTTGCGAAGTTTATAGGGGATAAGTGGAATGATTTAAACGACGTTTTAAACCTAAATAAAAACGGGTTTGCGCTTTTGCTTGCGGGGGATAAAGCCCTTACCTTGAAACAGGCGGGGATTATGCGAAACGTCTTGGGCGCGGAGCTTGACCTTATAGAAAAGGACGCCTTCCGTTTTTGCTGGATTGTGGACTTCCCCATGTTCGAGCTTGACGACGAAAATAAGGTCGCCTTCTCGCACAACCCTTTTTCGATGCCGCAGGGGGGCTTAAACGCGCTCAAAACCCAAAACCCGCTTGAAATTTTGGCGTACCAGTACGACATCGTATGCAACGGGATTGAACTATCAAGCGGCGCGGTGCGCAACCACGACCCCGACACTATGGTCGAGGCGTTCAGGATTGCGGGGTACGACAAAGGCGAAATCGAAAAGCGGTTTTCGGCGATGTACAACGCCTTTTTATTCGGTCCGCCGCCGCACGCGGGGATTGCCCCGGGCGTAGACAGGATTGTTATGTTACTTGCCAACGAAACCAGCATCCGCGAGGTTATCGCTTTCCCCATGAACAAAAATGCCAAAGATTTATTGATGAACGCCCCGTGCGAGGTGACGGAAAAGCAGCTGCGGGAGACGCATATACGGTGCGTGGATTTGGAGTAGGAGTATGGAAAAACACATCATCGAGGACGCCAAGAGATGCTTGCAGTGCAAAACCCCAAAATGCAGCAAGGGTTGTCCTATTCATACGCCGATAAACGAGGCAATCGGTCTGCTGCTCGCCGGCAAGCTTCCCGAGGCGGGCAGGCTTTTGTTTGACAATAATCCGCTTTCGTTGGTTTGCAGCCATATCTGCCCGCAGGAAAACCAATGCGAGGGGCATTGCGTCCTTGGAAGAAACGGCTCGCCGGTATTTATCAGCGCGATCGAAAAATATATTTCTGATTTTTACGTCAATTACTACAAACCTGAAAAGAGCGCAAAAACGGCGGGCAAGGTGGCGATAATAGGCTCCGGACCGGCGGGCTTGACAATCGCGTTTGTACTGGCTCGCAAGGACTACGATGTTACCGTTTACGAGGGCAACGACCAGCCCGGCGGCATCTTGCGCTATGGAATCCCCGAGTTCCGCCTGCCTAAAACGGTTGTCGACAGGCTGGTCGGCGTACTTAAAAATATGGGCGTAAAAATTCGTCCCAACACGGCGATAGGAACAAACCTGACCGTGGACGATTTGTTCCGCGACGGATTTTCAGCGATTTTCTTGGGAACGGGCGTGTGGCGGCCGCGTAAGTTGGACATAAAGGGCGAAAGTTTCGGTCATGTTCATTTTGCCATTGAGTATCTGAAAAACCCGGAAGCCTACAATTTAGGCGAGAGGCTAATCGTAATAGGCGCAGGCAATACCGCCATGGATGTGGCAAGGACGGCAATTCGGCACGGCTGCCACGATGTTTTGATTGTTTGTAAAACGGACGAAACCGGCATCAGTGCGCGCGAACACGAGTTGCAGTACGCCAAAATTGACGGCGCGAAGTTGGAGTTTTGTAAATCCGCCGTGGAGATTACGGACGAGGGCGTTATCTTTGCCGATTCCGAAATATTTGCAGACAAAGATGGTCGAAAGAAAGCGCGGGCGATTTCGGGCACGGAAAAGCTTATCCCCGCCGATTCGGTAATTATCGCCGTCAGCCAAGGGCCGCGTTCGGTTATTGTATCCTCGACAAAAGGCATCGACATAAAGGAAAGCGGGCTTGTCGCCGTCGACGAATACGGGCACACCAGCCGCATAGGCGTATTTGCCGGCGGCGATGTCGTGACCGGCGCGAAAACGGTGGTCGAGGCGGTGGTCGCATCGCGGAAAGTTGCCGACGCCATTGACGAGTATATCGTTCGACTCGGCCGTGATGGGATTTTTCCCGTCCGCACCAATGGAAAAAACGGGTAAAATCAAGATTGTTATGATTTTTGCGCGATTTTTCGCTGCGTTTTTGCCTATTTTTTATAAAAATCGGTTGACAAGCGGCTTTTATTGTAGTATAATACCCCCCGCGTGTACTGGAAGTATGCGCTTTTTTAAGCCCTTATACATGATTCGTTATGCGTATTTCCGCGTCTTTTTGCGCCTAAGCGTGTCGGCTTCGTCCTAACGTAGCTCTGCTATGTGTCGTCCTCGCTTTCTTCTTAGGCGCTCCATTGGAAATACGTCATAACTCATTCATGTATGCGGGCTTGCGGCAGCAAATATTATGCCAAGCCGCAAGAAGTCCTGCTAAAAATACGGCACGGAAATAAAAGCCAAGCCTAAAAACGAGCGGGCAAGACTACTTTAAAGGAGGTAGAGTAACGATGCCTACTGTAAATCAGTTGATCCGCAAAGGAAGGGAAAAGGTTACGCACAAGTCGTTATCGCCGATATTAGAAAACAATCCGCAGAAGCGGGGCGTTTGCCTGTCGGTGACCACGACCACGCCTAAGAAGCCTAATTCCGCCCTTCGTAAGATCGCCAGGGTCCGTCTTGTCAACAAGATGGAAGGTACGGTTTATATTCCGGGGATCGGACACAATCTGCAGGAACACAGCGTCGTGCTGATTCGTGGCGGCAGAGTGAAGGATTTGCCGGGTGTCAGGTACCACATTATTCGTGGGACATTAGACACCGCAGGCGTTGCGAAACGCAAGCAAGCCCGCTCTAAATATGGCGCGAAAAGGGCAAAGTAACGGCAGATGGCAGGCGGCTGGTGAAGAATGCTCAATGCTCAATGCGCAATGCTCAATGAAGGATAAGCTTAATTGACTTATATCATTCGTCATTGCGAGTTTGCGAAGCAATCCGGTTCAAAGTTGACCGCCTAATCAAACGCCCACATTTTGCGTACAAGTGCGCCAAAAAACAAATTTTTTAGGAGGACAATACCAGTATGCCCAGAAGAAGCGGGGTTCCCAAGCGCGAAGTGCTGCCGGACCCCTTGTATAACAGTAAATTGATTACCAAGGTCGTCAACCAGGTAATGGAGGACGGCAAAAAAGGTATCGCGCAGGCGATCGTGTACGACGCCTTTGAAATAATAAAAGCGAAATTATCGCTTAATCCGCAGGACGTCTTTAATCAGGCGATCCGCAACCTTATGCCCGTGTTAGAGGTCAAAGCGAGGAGGGTGGGCGGCAGCACGTACCAGGTGCCCATGGAAATCCGTCCCGACCGCCGCCAAACCTTGGCGATACGCTGGCTTGTTTTGTATTGCCGTAAGCGTAGCGAAAAGACGATGAAAGAAAAATTGGCGGGCGAGCTTATGGATGCGTACAACAATTCGGGCGCGGCTGTTAAAAGAAAGGAAGAAATGCACAGGATGGCAGAGGCCAACAAGGCGTTTGCCCACTATCGCTGGTAGGCAAACTTTGCGAAAGAATGCTCAATGCTCAATGCGCAATGCTCAATGAAGGATAGCTTTATGATGTTTACCTTGAGCGGCAAAAACTGTATGCTCAAAAAATTGTAACTGCCATTGCGCATTGCGCATTGCGCATCGAGCATTAAAACGACAGCAGTTATTTAAGGAAACAAGGAACCCATGCCAAGACAATACCCGTTAGAAAGAACCCGCAACATAGGGATTATGGCACATATAGACGCCGGCAAGACGACGACAACCGAGCGTGTTCTTTTTTATACGGGAAAAACGCATAAACTCGGCGAGGTTCACGAGGGCGCGGCTACTATGGACTGGATGGAGCAGGAGCAGGAGAGGGGAATCACCATCACATCCGCGGCAACCACCACCCAGTGGCGCACAGACCGCAGCCCCGAAAGTAAGGAGCCGTATACCCGAATAAACATCATAGACACCCCCGGTCACGTCGACTTTACCGTCGAGGTGGAGCGTTCCTTAAAGGTTTTGGACGGCGCGGTGGCGGTGTTTTGCGCGAAAGGCGGCGTGGAGCCCCAGTCGGAGACGGTTTGGCGGCAGGCGGACAAGTACGGCGTGCCACGCATGGCATACGTCAACAAAATGGACATTAACGGCGCGAATTTCTTTAATGTCATTGATATGATACGGACAAGGCTTGGCGCGAACCCCGTGGCGATTCAGTTGCCAATCGGCAAGGAGGACACATTCAAAGGTGTGGTCGACCTTGTCATTATGAAGGCGGACATTTTCACCGATAACCTTGGCACCACCATGGAGGAAAGTGAAATCCCCGCGGATATGGTTACTTTGGCGCAGCAGTACCACGCAAAGCTATTGGAAGCCGTGGCGGAGTCCGATGACAGGTTGATGACGCGCTATTTCGAAAACGAGGGCGCGGACTTTACCGTCGATGAAATCAAGGCGGGGATTCGCAGGCTGACTATAGACATGAAGATTAACCCCGTGATGTGCGGCTCGTCCTATAAAAATAAGGGCGTGCAAAAAATGCTTGACGCCGTAATCGATTATATGCCCAGTCCTCTTGATGTCGCCGCCATAAAGGGCATGACCGAAAGCGGCGAGGAAACGAAACGCGAAAGCGACGACAGCGCACCTTTTTCGGGACTTGCATTCAAGATTATGGCCGATCCTTTTGTGGGCAAATTGGCTTTTTTCCGCTGTTACAGCGGGGCGTTGGAATCGGGGTCGTATGTTTACAATTCCACGAAGGGCAGGAAGGAACGCATAAGCCGCATCCTGATGATGCACGCCAACAGCCGTACGGAAATTGACAAGATTTATGCGGGCGACATCTGCGCTATCGTGGGCTTAAAGGATACCACCACGGGAGACACGCTGTGCGACGACAAAAACATTATAATATTAGAGAGCATGGATTTTCCCGACCCCGTTATCCGCGTGGCTATCGAGCCCAAGACCAAAGGCGATCAGGAACGCATGACGATGGGCCTGGTAAAACTGGCCGAGGAAGACCCCACCTTTAAGACTTATACCGAGCGCGAGACGGGGCAAACCATTATCGCCGGTATGGGTGAGTTGCATCTTGAGATAATTGTGGACAGGCTAAGGCGTGAGTTTAAGGTGGATGCGAACACGGGCAAGCCCCAGGTGGCGTATCGCGAAACTATCAAAAAGCGCGTCGAGGCGGAGGGAAAATACGTCCGTCAATCGGGTGGCAGAGGCCAATACGGGCATTGCAAGATTTTTATGGAGCCGCTCGCGCCCGGGCAAGGCTATGTTTTCGAGGATAAGACTGTCGGGGGAACCATTCCCAAGGACTTTATCCCCGCTATCGACAAGGGCATAAAGGAAGCAAAAAACAGCGGCGTTTTATCGGGCTACGAGTGTGTTGACTTCAAGGTTACCGTGTACGACGGCTCTTTTCACGAGGTAGATTCCAGCGAAATGGCGTTTCAAATCGCGGGCTCTATGGCGTTTAAGGACGGCATGGCTAAGGCCGACCCCGTGTTGATGGAGCCTATTATGAAGGTGGAGGTGTCTTTACCCGGAGAGTATTTAGGCGCGGTTTCCGGTAATATATCCTCGCGCAGGGGAAGCCTGATGGGTACGGACGATGTAAACGGCGCGAAGATGATAAGGGCGGAAGTTCCGCTGTCCGAGATGTTTGGTTATGCGACGGACTTAAGAAGCCGCACGCAGGGCAGGGGCACGTATACAATGGCGTTTGACCATTATTACGAAGTGCCCAAGGCAATATCACAGAAAGTTATGGGCGATCGATCGAAAAAAGATTAAAATCCGTTTGGCACTTTTGGAGTGCCCCAAAAGTGCCGCCCGTCTTCCCCATAAAATCTTTGGATTTTATGGGGTGGGAGCGACTTACTTTTAAAAAAAGTAAGCAAAAGGTACGGTGGCGTAATATAGTGCCAATTAAAAACAAAGGGCGCTTTTGGAGAAAAAAACGAATTTTATCGCGAGGCATATAAAATTCATGGCAAACTTGCTAAATTTGTCCAAAAAACGCCGTCAAAACGATTGAAAAATTATTGCAAATCGGTTATAATGATAGACAGTGTGAGGAGTCGCACCGACCAAACAAACGAAAACGGCAAATCAGCCGATAAAACCGCGCCAACCAAATCAACAAAAAAAACAAAAATAACATTTATAAAGAATTCGGAGGAAAACCAAAATGGCTAAGGCTAAATTCGACAGAAGTAAACCCCATGTCAACGTAGGCACTATCGGCCACGTCGACCATGGTAAAACCACCCTTACCGCCGCGCTCACCATGGCGCTTGCGACCAAGGGCTTATCACAAAAAATGCGTTATGACGAAATCGACAAGGCGCCCGAGGAAAAAGCGAGGGGAATCACGATTAACACAGCGCACGTTGAGTACCAAACGGCGAACCGCCACTACGCCCACGTCGACTGCCCCGGCCACGCCGACTACGTCAAGAACATGATAACGGGTGCGGCTCAGATGGACGGCGCGATACTTGTCGTTTCCGCCGCCGACGGCCCCATGCCGCAAACGCGCGAGCATATTCTGCTTGCCCGTCAGGTCGGCGTGCCCAAAATCGTCGTTTTCATGAACAAGGTCGATCAGGTTGACGACCAGGAACTTATCGAGCTTGTCGAGCTTGAGATTCGCGAGCTTTTGGACGCGTACGAGTTTCCCGGCGACGACACCCCCATCATAAAGGGCAGCGCGTTAAAGGCGCTTGAAGCCTCTATGGCGGGCAACGTGAGCGGACCGGAGTGCCAGTGCTTGTTCGAGCTTTTGGACGCGGTTGACAGCTATATTCCCGCGCCTACCCGTGAGATTGACAAGCCCTTTCTTATGCCCGTCGAGGACGTGTTCACCATCACCGGCCGCGGCACCGTGGCAACGGGCAGAGTCGAGAGAGGACAGGTCAAGACGCAAGAGCCCGTGGAAATTGTGGGAATCCGTCCCACCCGTTCCACCGTTGTCACCGGTGTCGAGATGTTCCGTAAGTCACTTGACAGCGCGCAGGCGGGCGACAACGCGGGTATTTTGCTCCGCGGCGTTGATAGGAAAGACATCGAGCGCGGTCAGGTTATCGCAAAGCCCGGCAGCATCACCCCGCATACCGAGTTCACCGCCGAGATTTATGTCCTTAAAAAGGAAGAGGGCGGAAGGCATACCCCTTTCTTCAATGGGTATAGGCCGCAATTTTATTTCCGTACCACGGACGTAACGGGATCGATTGAACTGCCTAAGGGCGTCGAGATGATAATGCCCGGCGATAACGTCTCTATTACCGTTAAGTTAATCAGCCCCATCGCGGCGGAGCAAGGCCTCAGGTTTGCTATCCGCGAGGGCGGGCGCACCGTAGGATCGGGCGTTGTAGCGAAGATTATTAAGTAGGTATAAGACCGTACAATGGAAGTATTCGTGGTCTTGCTTCGTAGCAGGTACAAGGTATAAGGCGCCAGGTATCGGATAGTGGCAACCGTAGGGACGAACATTGTTCGTCCCTACGGTTTTTGTGGTAAAAACGGGGTATGTTCGTCGCAATAACCGGCAAAAACGCCCCAAAACCCCAAATTTTCACAAAGTTTTTTAAAAAATTTTATTTTTGCGCGTTTTTTTACTTGACTTTGAAACTTGATTGTAATACAATTATTAGGCTGCGCTGAAATAGGCGCACAATTTTTTTTGCGGAAAAGGGAAGAAGCGGGAGGTTACCGCAGTCCGAACCATGCGGACATGACGGAGAACTCACGCCGACCAGCGTAAACGTTAAGGATTATGCCTTATGGAACTTACGCGACCGTGACATCGAAAAATTACAAATTACAAATGAAGGTTGACTGATCATGCACCGTATAACAATTCGTAAATTGTAAATTGTAAACAAACAGGCTTCGGGCGGGGAGTAAAATCCCCTAAAAAATATCCGCGTTTTGATACGCCCGACCGCGTTGTTGGAAATGTTGTGAGAGTGAACCACCCCGCCTGCCTGCGGCAGGCACCCCTCCGAGGGAGGGGAATTAAAAAGGTTGAGATTCTTCGCTTCGCTCAGAATGACAATACAAAAAAAGGCGAATGACAATTAAAAATCAACCCCGACCTTAACTCCACACTCCACACTCAAAAAGCGTCACGGCAAACTCAATGGAGGAAAAAAATGGCAAACCAAAAAATCAGGATCAAGCTTAAGGCGTACGACCACGACCTGATAGACAAAAGCGCGGCAAGGATAGTAGAGACTGCGCGTCAAACCGGCACACAGGTAAGCGGACCGATTCCGCTGCCTACCGATAAGGAAGTTGTGACAATACTGCGCGCCGTCCACAAATACAAGGACAGCCGCGAGCAATTCGAGTTGCGCACACACAAACGACTTATAGATATCTATAACCCCTCGACAAGGACGGTGGATTCTTTAATGAAGCTGGACTTGCCGGCGGGCGTAGATATTCAAATCAAGCTTTAATGCTGCGGGGGATAATTTACTATCATGAAAAAAGCTATTATCGGCAGAAAGCTTGGGATGACCCAGATATTCGACGAGGCCGGCCTTATGGTACCCGTGACGGTGGTACAGGCGGGGCCTATGACCGTCGTGCGCAAAAAGACGGAGGAAAGGGACGGGTACAAGGCTTTGGTGTGTGCTTTCGAGGACGTGCGCGAGAAAAAACTGAATAAGCCTCAGCTTGGGATTTATAAAAAGGCGGGGATTACCCCTAAACGCGTGATTAAAGAAATCGACATGGCGGACGACCAATACAAGGTGGGCTCGAAAATCAGTTGCGATATCTTCCAAAAAGGGGATATGGTGGATGTGGCAGGCACAACCAAGGGGCGCGGCTTTACCGGCGTTATCAAAAGGTGGAACCACCGCAGATTAAAGATGACGCACGGAACGGGGCCCGTACACCGCGAGGTGGGCTCCATAGGCGCGAACTCCAGCCCCAGTCGCGTTATTAAAGGAAAGAAAATGGCCGGCCAGTACGGGCACGAGCGCGTCACTATACAGAACCTTAGGGTAGTAAAGGTTGACGCGGCGCGAAACGTCCTTCTTATTATGGGCGGGCTACCGGGACCTAAGGGCGGATTGGTGACGGTGAGAGAGACGGTGAAGAAATAGAGAACACCCTGTATAATGCTCAATGCTCAATGCTCAATGCTCAATGTCGGTCGGAATTTAATTCAAATTTCCCCTTCATTATGCGTTACTTCATTGTTTCGTTGAACATAAAATAAATTTGTCCTTCATTGCGCATTGAGCATTGAGCATTGAGCATTGAAAACGGAGAAGTATTCAAGAGGATATATTTAAGATGCCGACAATAAACATATACAACCAAAAAGGCGAAAATAAGGGCGCGTTAGACGTGGACGTCAGCGTCTTTGGCGTCGAATATAATGAACCCGTCATTCACCAAGTCATGGTCGCCCAAAGGAGCAACGCGAGACAGGGGACCAAGAGTGCCTTAACGCGTACCGAGGTAAGAGGCGGCGGCATCAAGCCGTGGCGGCAAAAGGGCACGGGTAGGGCGCGTCAGGGCAGTATCCGCGCTCCGCAGTGGATTAAGGGCGGCGTGGTTTTCGCTCCCAAGCCGCGTGATTTTTCGCAAAAGGTCAACAAAAAGGTCAGGCGCCTTGCGATTTGCAGCGCGCTGTCGGCGAAATTATTCGACGGAGACCTTATAGCCGTGGACGAATTTAAGTTTGAGAATTTAAAAACCAAAGAGATGGTCGCGGCGCTTAACGCCCTTAATATCGAAAAAAGCGTACTGATTGTCACGGCTGAAAAGGACGACGCGGTAATACGGGTGTCGGGCAACATCGAAAACGTCAGCACCTTGAGCGCGGACCGCATCAACGTATACGACATCTTGAAAAACCGTAAGTGTATCATGACGGTGGACGCGGTCAAGAGGATAGAGGAGGCATATAGGGCATGAACGCTTACGAAATAATTAAAAAGCCCATACTTTCCGAAAAATGCTACAGCGGCATAGCCACTAAGCGTTACGGCTTTGTGGTCGACTTCCGCGCCGACAAGACAGAAATAAAAAAGGCGGTCGAGCAGATTTTCGGCGTAAAGGTACGCAAGGTCAACACGGCTAACGTCCGCGGTAAGCTTAAAAGGCAGGGAAAGACGCAGGGCTATACCAGCAAGTACAAAAAGGCTTATGTGCAGCTCGCGAGAGGCAGCAAAGCCATTGAATTTTTTGAGAGTTTAGGTTAATTGACTTGTTCCGAAATGTCTGCGGTTTTTTAACGGGTCTTATTTGCGCCTGTTTCCTGTAACACGTTTTACTACGGAAAACATTCACAAAAATCCCTCGCTAAAAAATCCGCATTTCATTTCGTCACAAGTCTTAGGGGAGAAAACAGATAATGGCTATTAAAAGATATAAACCGATAACTCCGGGTCAGAGATTTAAGACCGTAGTGAAGGGCGCGGAGGTCACGGGGGAAAAAGCGGAAAAATCCCTCTTAGAGGTCCGCCAAAAGACGGGCGGGCGCAACAGCTACGGGCGGATTACCGTGCGCCACATAGGCGGGGGCAACCGCGTCCAATATCGCGTGATTGACTTTAAGCGGGACAAGGACAACATCCCCGCAAAGGTCGCGAGTATTCAGTACGACCCCAACCGCAGTGCCAATATCGCGCTGCTTCACTATGCCGACGGCGAAAAGAGATATATTTTAGCCCCCTTGGGGCTTAACGTGGGCGATAAGGTGATAAGCGGCGAGAGTCAGGACATCAAGGCGGGCAACGCTTTACCTTTGGTTAATATCCCCGTCGGTACGATGGTTCACAACATCGAAATGCAGCCGGGCAAGGGCGGTCAAATCGCGAAATCGGCAGGATCAGCGGCGCAACTGATGGCAAGAGAGGGCAAATATGCGACGTTAAGGTTACCCAGCGGCGAGATGAGGATGCTTCCGGTATCCTGCAAAGCGACGATCGGACAGGTGGGCAACCTTGAACACGAACTTGTTTCCTTGGGAAAAGCGGGCAGAAAACGGCATATGGGCATACGTCCCACCGTCCGCGGCGTGGTAATGAACCCGGTAGACCACCCTCACGGCGGCGGCGAAGGCAAAGCTCCCGTAGGCCGTCCGGGACCGGTCACCCCCTGGGGCAAGCCGGCACTTGGGTACAAGACGAGGAAAAAGCATAAGAACAGCAGTAAGTATATTGTTAAACGCATCAATTAATGTTCTGCACATAAGAATGCTCAATGCTCAATGCGCAATGCTCAATTATGAATGATTTTGAATTATTCCTTTTAGCATAGTACCTTGACGTTAAGCATCGTGTATGAGGAAAAATATTACTTTCATTGAGCATTGAGCATTAAAAAAAGAGGAACTATAATGAGCAGAAGTCTAAAAAAAGCTCCCTATGTGGACAAAAAGTTATTCGACAGGGTAACGGCGCAACAAAAAACCATCGACAAAAAGGTGATCAAGACGTGGTCGCGCAGTTCTACCGTGTATCCCGAATTTTTGGGTCAGACCATAGCGGTTCATGACGGGCGTAAGCACGTCCCCGTTTATTGCACCGAGGAAATGGTTGGGCATAAGCTGGGCGAATTCGCGCCCACGCGTACTTTTAGAAGTCACGCGGGCGAGAAGACGACAAAAGGGAAATAATGCTCAATGCTCAATGCGCAATGCTCAATGAAGGATGAATTTAATAATTGTATCCTAATTGGCATTGTACCTTGAAAGTTAAGCACTGAATTATGAGAAAAAACACGACCTTAATTGAGCATTGCGCATTGCGCATTGCGCATTAAAAGTTAGTTCCTATCAGAGGTTAAGAGGACAACACAAATGGCAACAAGAATCAAAGAAAAAGCGGCTAAAATCGCCCAAACGCGGGAAAAACGTCCGCACGCGATAGCAAAGCATATACGGATATCGCCCAGCAAGGTGAACGTCGTACTGGATACGGTTAGGGGAAAAACGGTCAACGACGCGCTTGCCCTGCTTGAAAGCACCCCCAAGTCCGCTGCTGAGCCAATTACCAAGCTTATCAATTCCGCCGTCGCTAACGCCGAGCATAACCTTAATATCCCGCGTATAGATTTGTTTGTCGCCGAGGTTTACAGCGGTGCCGGTCCCATCCTTAAAAGGACCATGCCGCGCGCAAAGGGCAGAGCATATCGCATAAACAAGCGCACCAGTCATATTACCGTTATACTCGACACGCTCAAGGAGGTCAAATAAATGGGACAGAAAGTAAATCCGCACGGCCTTAGAGTGGGAGTGATAAAGCCGTGGAGTACCCAATGGTACGCCGGCAAAAAGGATTTTGGCACGCTTTTGGTCGAAGATCATAAGATTCGTGAGTATATCAAGACGAAGTATTTTGTCCACGGAATCTCCAAGACCACCATCGAAAGACCGCAGGGCAAGGTGGTAATCAATATTTATACATCCAAGCCCGGCATGATTATAGGCTTAAAGGGTGCGGGCGTAGAACAGCTTAAGAAAGAATTAGCCAAAATCGCCGTAGGCAAGGCGATAAGCATCAATGTTTTCGAGGTTAAGCGCCCCGATATGGACGCGCTGTTGGTCGCCGAAGGGATTGCCGCGCAACTTGAGAAGCGCGCATCTTTCCGTCGCAGCATGAAGCAGGCAATGGGCAGGGTTATGCGCAGCGGAGCCAAAGGCGTAAAGGTCATGGTCGCAGGGCGCCTTGACGGCGCGGAAATAGCGCGGAGCGAGCATTATCACGAGGGGTCTATTCCTCTTCAGACCTTGCGCGCCGACATAGATTATGCGGTTGCCGAGGCTCACACCACATTTGGCGTAATAGGCGTTAAGGTATGGATTTATAAGGGCGAGATTTTGGGAAAAACGGGCAAAATCGAAGGGGGACAGTAATATGTTGATACCCAAAAGAGTGAAAAGACGCCGCGTTCACCGCGGACGCATGAAGGGTAAGGCTTTAAGCGGCAACACCATCGCTTATGGAGAAGTGGGTTTGGTGGCGACGACGCCCGGCTGGATAAAAGCCAATCAGATAGAGGCCGCTCGTGTCGCCATGACGCGTTATATTAAGAGGGGCGGACAGGTGTGGGCGGACATATTCCCACACAAGCCCGTGACCAAAAAGCCCGCCGAAACCCGCATGGGAAGCGGAAAAGGCTCGCCCGAATTTTGGGTGGCGGTGGTTAAGCCGGGCAGGGTTATGTTCGAGATAGCGGGCGTCCCTATCGAATCTGCCAAGGAAGCGTTACGCTTAGCGGCGCACAAGTTGCCTGTAAAAACCAAGGTTTATACAAAAGAAGAGCTTGCCGCGCTAAATGCGGCGAGAGAGCCCGATGCCGCGAATGCGGAGGTGACGGAATGAAAGTGAATTACAGAGAATTAAAAAGCGACGAATTAGGCGTAAAGCTGAACGAACTACGGCAGGAATTATTCAATCTCCGTTTCTCGCACGCAACAGGGCAACTGTCTAACCCCATGGAGATGGTAAAGTGCAAACGCGATATAGCCAGAGTCAAGACGATTATCCGCGAAAGAGAGCTGATAAAGGAGAGGGCAAATGGATGAACTCAAAATGGTCGTAGGGCGCGATGAAAGCGGCGCGCCGTTAAGTAACGAGCAAGAGCCCGAAATAATCGAGCAGGCGGTCGAAGTAATCGAAGAAAGACTGGAAATCGCCGAAAAAGAAATTGGAATTGTTGCCGTCGAGCAACTTGCACCCGCTCCCGCCCCCGAAAGCGCACCCAAGACCAAAGTAAAAAGCGGTAGGAGTGAGCGCAAGGTCAGGGAGGGCGTAGTCCGTTCCAACAAGATGGATAAGACCGTCGTTGTGGAAGTGCGCGAGAAGGCAAAGCACCCGCTTTATAAAAAGACAATCAATAAGACCACCAAATTTAAGGCTCACGACGAGAACAATGAGTGCTCGATAGGCGATATCGTCCGTATCGCCGAAACCCGGCCGCTGTCGAAAGACAAACGCTGGCGAGTGGTAGAAATTATAGAAAAGGTAAAGTAGGAGACCGTCATGATACAACCACAGACATATTTGAAGGTCGCGGACAACAGCGGCGCCAAGGAAATCATGTGTATCCGCGTTTTGGGTGGGTCGTTTCGGCGTACAAGCAACATTGGCGACGTTATCGTGGCGTCTGTTAAAAGCGCGACGACCGGCGGCGCGGTCAAAAAGGGCGACGTGGTAAGGGCGGTCATCGTGCGTACGCATCAGGGGATTAACCGTCCCGACGGCTCGCATATCCGTTTTGACGACAACGCCGCGGTGATTATCGACGCCGCAAAGCAGCCCAAGGGCACCCGTATCTTCGGGCCCGTCGCAAGGGAACTTAGGGAGAAGGATTATATGAAGATAGTGTCTCTCGCGCCGGAAGTTATTTAGTGAAAGAACATTCATCGGCATATACGGGCTACGCTTGCCCCGCCGCCGACCGAGCTGACAAATCGCTTGCGATTTGCTAACTTTGCGACAGCAAAGTTTAGGGAGGCGAGGGGTCGTGTACATCAAGGTACACTCCGCTTCGGCGGCGAGTCAACTGTTGCCCGCCTCTGCCGCGACTGTTCTTTCACTGCCGCAACTGCGGTATAAGAGGATTAAATAGAGGATAACGAAATGAGCTATCGTATAAAGAAAAACGACAACGTTATAGTTTTGACAGGCCGCGACAAAGGAAAGACGGGCAAGGTTTTATTTGTCGACCCCGCCAGCGAGTTTGTCAAGGTTGAAAACATCAATATGGTGTCCCGTCACAAAAAGGCAAAGAACGCGCAGGAACAAGCGGGTATCCGCAAGATGGAGGGTAACGTCCATATCAGCAACGTCATGGCGGTTTGCCCCTCGTGCGGTAAGCCCACACGTTTAGCCGCGACCTTGCAGGACGGCAAAAAACTCCGCGTTTGTAAAAAGTGCGGCGCAGGGATTGAGGTCAAGGTGGAAAAGGTTAAAAAGCGCGGAAAGGAACGCGAAAAGGTCGAAAAAGCCCCCGCGACAAAGAGCGGCGACAGCAGGGTGAAACGGACAAGGAAGCCGAAACCTGAAGAAAAAGAAACCGCAGACGAATAATGCTAAATGCTCAATGCGTTGCAAGGGACAGATTTAATTTAGAAATTGACCGACATTGACAGCTGTGTATTGAAAAAGAAGATAACCGCCATTGCGCACTGCGCATCGAGCATTTCAGACTGTTCCCCACAAGGAGAAACATCGAGGAAAACATGGAAGCCAGACACAGATTAAAAGAAAAATATATAAACGAAGTTGCGCCTGCCCTTATGAAGGAAAGGGGGTACACAAACGTCATGCAAGTGCCCAGCTTAAGCAAAATCATCCTTAATATGAGGCTGGGCGACGTCAAGGACAACGCTAAAAGCCTACAATCCGCCATGAAGGAGCTTGAGACTATCGCGGGGCAAAAAGCGGTTTTGACAAAGGCTAAGCATTCCGTCGCTAACTTTAAGCTGCGCGCGGGCCAGTCGATAGGCGCGAAAATCACCTTGCGCGGGGCGCGTATGTATGAGTTTTACGACAAGCTTGTATCTATTGCTCTTCCGCGGGTTAGGGACTTTCGCGGCATTTCCGCGAAGGCTTTTGACGGGCGCGGCAACTACTCGCTTGGCATAAAGGAGCAGACTGTTTTCCCTGAAATTGCGTACGAGAGCGTCGAGAAGGTGCGCGGCTTTGACGTGATTATCGTCACCACCGCGAATTCCGACGACGAATGCAAAGCATTACTGCAAAAAATGGGAATGCCGTTTAAGA
>WRDI01000021.1 GCA_009783515.1 Bacillota bacterium
AACCTTCCGCGGCACGTCCGAGGGCGTCTGTTTGCCGCTATAAAAACTTGCTTAACGCGTACATAGCGCTGCTACGCCCGCGTTTCGCAGCCTTTTATATCAATCAAATACCTATCCCTTATTTGACCACGTTAGGTTGGGAAATAAGTCTATCAGATAAAGGGGTATGAAATACAATCGAAATATATAAAGAACCTCCTTAGAAAGGGGGTTCTTTATATATATTGGCAGGTTGGCTAAGGCGAAAGCATTACTTATCGTCGTTTTGTTCTGTATCCACTGTTTTGGTTTCCTCTCCGTTGGCGTGTTGCCTGCCCATAAAGTGACTGCCAAGTATCAACCCCACAAGGGCGCCGGCGTCGAACATAATCTTTAAAAACAGCCCCGCGGAGAGGCCGACGGTATTCATCCATTCGTTTTTAGTTACAATTACCATAATTATTCCCAAGGTCAAAACAAGAAAATCTAACGAAAGGTTAACCAGCAGCAAAAGTAGCATGAGCTTGCTCAAAAACTGCGGCGCTTCCTTACCCTTAGCCTTTGCCAAGACCAACAAAAAGATGCCCAATGCGGAATACATCAGTATTCCGACCATTACCAAAACTTCGAAAATCTGAAGCAGAGAAACGAGTATTCCGCTCCATCCAAATCCGAAAATCCACAGCGAAAGCGAACTGTACCCGCTTATGGTGACGCCGCCTGCCACAAAATATGGTATGTTCAGGCACAAAAACCCGAAATAGGTCAGTGCGAGGGTGACCGCATAGGGGAAAAACTTCTTATACTCTTTCATAAAGATCTCCGTTTTTATATTATTCTGATGTTGTGTACAAATATATCCGTTTTGACGTTTTTTTTCTGCCGATACCTTACATTTATTATAGATTATTTTTTTGAAAAAGTAAAGCGTGTTTCACCGCTATTCATATGTAACAAATAAACATTTTTCGACATATATTTATAAATCAATCCCAGAGGACACTAAAATGAACAAAAAAATTATTGCCATAGTGGGCGACAGCGTCATCGACGAGGACGGACCCAAGTCCCGTGCGGCGTATGCGGCCGGACGCGCGCTTATAAAAAACGGTTACCGCATTCAGTCGGGTGGACGGGGAGGGGTTATGCGCGCCGCCTTTGCGGGGGCTAAATCCATAAGCCAGGGCGACAGCGACACAATCGCGATTTTGCCGTCGTTTGATATTTTTGAAGCAAACGAGTACGCCGACATCGTTATTCCCACGGGGCTTGATTTTTACCGCAACGGCGTTGTGGCGGCGGCGTCTGCGGTGGTGGCGATAGGAGGCGGAGCGGGCACGTTGTCCGAAATTGCATTTGCGTGGTCGATGCACAAGCTTATCATTGCCTTTCAAAACGTGGAGGGCTGGAGCAGAAAGCTTGCGGGGCAGCGTGTGGACGGGCGGGCGCGGTACTCCGGGTTTGAGGACAAGGTGTTTGGGGTTTGGTCGGCTGAGGAAATGGTTGAAGTTTTGGACAAAATGCTACCGCTTTACAACAAGTCTTACGGCAGGATAATCGATTAGGAATTTGTATCAGAACTTTTTTTGGTTACGACGTTGTTTTGCCGCTTGTTTGCTTGACAGAAAGTGCGCGGATTTTGTACAATAAAACACAAGTGGAATGAACCCTTGCGTTCATTTGTGAGAGTTTTTCACAAATGGGCGCTTTTTTTAGACGGTATTTAAAAACGGCTGACGGCGACAAGTCGCCTACTGAATAATGTTAGCGCCTTTTTTGTCTGAATTCACCCAAAATATTCGTTAATAGCTCTGCATTCAAACCGAGGAAGCGAGTGCAACGCAAGTTTGCTTGCACTGCCGAGCGACGATGGTTTTCACAAAGTATCAACTCCTTTTTTGGTCAAATTTATCCTAAAAAATCCGCTTAAAATTATTCAATCCCCCGTATTTAAATCCCGCCTTTTAGGCGATTTAAAGGTAAAAATGGAAAAACTACACGAAGAATGCGGAATATTCGGCATCATTGCAGACCGCCCCATCAACGCGGCGGGGCATGCCGCCGCCGCGCTTTTGTCGCTTCAGCACCGCGGTCAGCAAAGTGCGGGCATAGTTGCGTTTGACGGCGGCAAAATGATTGTCAAAAAGGATTTGGGGCTGGTCACGGACATATTCGGGCAGGATTTTTTGGATAGTTGCGCCTTTACCCACACTGCCGCGGGGCACGTCAGGTATTCTGCGGCACGAGAAAACGGAATAAATACAACGAGCAATTTGTCCGTCAACGCGCAACCCATAACGGTCAGCCACAAGTGCGCGGCGTTTTCGCTTTCGCACAACGGTAGTTTAACCAACGCCGCTCACCTACGGCAAAAAATTGCCGAAAAGGGCGGTGTTTTTTATACCACCAACGACTCGGAAATCGTCGCCGTTTTAATTGTCGAACAGTGTTTAAAGACGCATGACCTTGAAAAAGCCGTATTTAACGTAATGGACGCGGTTGAGGGGGCGTTTTCTATAATCGTGGGCACGGAGGACAAGCTTGTCGCCGCGCGCGACAAAAACGGCTTCCGTCCTTTATGTATGGGGCGGCTTAACGGCGCGACGGTGTTTGCATCGGAAAGCTGCGCGTTAGACTGCATAGGTGCGGAATTTGTGCGTGATATTGCGGCGGGAGAGCTTGTCAGCGCGGACAAATCGGGACAAATCATCACCCTGCAAAAGGATTTAAAGGGCGTAAAGCGTGGGCTGTGCGTGTTCGAGTATGTGTATTTCGCCCGCCCCGACAGCTTTATAGACGGGATAAGCGTACATGCGGCGCGTATGGAAATGGGGCGGCTGCTATTTAGGCAAAAACCCACAAACGCGGACATGGTGTGCGGGGTGCCGGACAGCGGGATAAGCGCGGCGTACGGCTATGCGGAAGAGTCGGGGATACCTTATGGCTCGGCGTTTATTAAAAACCGCTATGTGGGGCGGACTTTTATCGCGCCCACGCAGCCTAAACGCGAACAAATGGTCGGCTCAAAGCTGAGCCCGTTAAAGGCGTCGATTTTGGGCAAAAGGATAGTGTTGGTGGACGATTCGATTGTACGAGGGACTACCAGCGCGAATATAATCAAAGCTTTGCGGGTGGCGGGGGCAAAGGAAGTACACATGCGCATTTCCAGTCCGCCTTTTAAATACCCCTGTTATTTTGGGACGGACGTGGACAGCCGCGAAAACCTTATCGCTAATCATTATACGGTGGACGAGATTTGCCGTAAAATTGGTGCGGACAGTCTTGTGTATTTGCCTTATAAGGACTTGATGAATATTAAATTCGGGCGGGACGTCGGGTTTTGCGGAGGGTGTTTCGACGGGAAGTATCCGATTAAAATTATACATTAAGCAGCGGCTTAGTCATTGAGCATCGTGAAGGAAAGATATTACAACGTGAGAGGTAAGGGCAAAAATGAGGGCATATTTAATATTAGAGGACGGAATGGTTTTTGAGGGCGAAGCGATAGGCAAGCGCGGCGAAACGATAGGCGAGGCGGTTTTTACTACGGGCATGACGGGCTATGTTGAAACGCTGACCGACCCCAGCTTTTTCGGTCAGATTATTACGTTTGCATTCCCGATGATTGGCAATTACGGCGCGATGGAGGGGGATTGCGAATCTGGCAGCATTTTTGCGGCGGGGTGTATCTTGCGCGAGTTGTGCGGTGTGGGCAGTAATTTTCGGAAAGACTGCGACTTAAACGAATTTTTGATTAAGAACGGGGTGGTGGGCATAGCGGGTGTCGACACGCGGGAAATTACCAAAAAGATTCGCACCGGCGGTGTGATAAACGCGATGATCAGCGACAATATCAAGGATATGGCGGGAAAACTTGCGGCAATTAAGGCGTTTACAGCAAAAGGAGCAGTGGAAAATACTTCCTGCAAGAAGGTTATTAGGATAAATGCGGAAAGCGCGGGGTGCGGTAAGGATTTAGACGGCGATGGAAAAACTGTGGTTTTGTGGGATTTTGGGGCAAAGGAGAACATACAGCGAGAGCTACTTAAGCGTGGGCTTAATGTGATACGAGTGCCGCACAACACCTCCGCAAAAGAGATACTGGAGTACAAGCCTTGCGGTGTATTATTGAGTAACGGCGGCGGCGACCCCGCGGAAAACAAGATAATTACTCAAGAAATCAAACTATTGATGAATGCAAAAATCCCAATGTTCGGGATATGCCTCGGGCACCAGCTTATGTGTTTGGCGGTTGGGGCAAAGGCTCGCAAGCTTAAGTTTGGGCACCGCGGCGAAAACCAACCCGTTAGGGACTTGACCACGGGGCGGGTGTACATAACCAGCCAAAACCACGGCTACACCGTATTGGCGAGGTCTTTGCCAGAAGGCGTGGCGCGGTTAAGATATATTAACGTCAATGACAAAAGCTGCGAGGGTGTGGACTTTTTGACATTCCCCGGCTTTTCCGTCCAATTTCACCCGGAGGCCTCAGGTGGACCGAGGGACACGGAATGGCTGTTTGACCACTTTGTTGAAATATGCACGATTAAGAATGCTCAATGCACAATGCGCAATGCTCAATGAAGGACAAATTAAAATAATGTACCCTGAACAGCAAAAAATATACGCTTTAAAAAACGCGACCGACATTGCACATTGTGCATTAAAAAAGGAGCATTGTGCATTAAGCATTAAAAAGGAGTTTCCATGCCCAAAAACACCAACATAAAAAAAGTTATCGTCATAGGCAGCGGTCCCATCGTGATAGGGCAGGCGGCGGAATTCGACTACGCAGGCACGCAGGCCTGCCGCACCCTTAAAAGCGAAAAGGTGGAGGTGGTGCTGGTCAACTCAAATCCCGCCACGATTATGACGGATAAGGTTATGGCGGACGCGATTTATATCGAGCCGCTGACCGTCACAACTTTGGAGCGCATAATCGAGCTTGAAAAGCCTGACAGCGTGCTACCGTCGTTGGGTGGGCAGACGGGGCTTACCCTGTCTATGAAGCTTGCCGAAAGCGGGTTTTTGGACAAGCATAACGTCAAATTATTGGGCATGAAACTGGAAACCATCAACAAGGCGGAGGATAGGCAAAAATTTAAGGACACCATGCTGGAAATTGGACAGCCGTGCATTCCGTCCAAGGTGGTGAACGCGGTGGAGGACGCCTTAGAGTACGCCAAAGTGATTGGATACCCCGTAATAGTGCGCCCCGCCTATACCTTGGGCGGCGCGGGCGGCGGCATAGCCGAAAATCCCGAAAGGCTGAGAGAGATTGCGACGGGCGGGCTTGCGTTAAGCCCGATAAACCAGATTTTGATTGAAAAAAGCGTGTATGGCTGGAAGGAAATTGAATTTGAGGCTATCCGCGACGCCGCAGGCAACGCCATCACCGTTTGCAGCATGGAAAACATGGACCCCGTTGGTATACACACGGGGGACAGTATTGTGGTCGCCCCCTGCATGACCCTCTCGGACAAGGAATACCAAATGCTGCGTACGGCATCGCTTGATATTGTGGGTGCGCTGGAAATTGAGGGCGGGTGCAACTGCCAATTCGCCCTGCACCCGACCAGCATGGAGTATGCGGTTATAGAGGTTAATCCTCGTGTGTCGCGCTCCTCCGCGCTCGCCTCAAAAGCGACGGGGTACCCGATAGCAAAAGTTGCGACATTGATTGCATTAGGATACCATTTGGATGAAATCAGGAACCCGCTAACCAACACCTGCGCCTGTTTTGAACCCGCGCTCGACTATTGCGTAGTAAAGCTGCCCAAGTGGCCGTTTGACAAGTTTGTGTATGCAAAACGCGCTTTGGGTACGCAGATGAAGGCGACGGGCGAGGTAATGAGCATAGGCACTAGCTTTGAAATGGCCTTACTTAAAGCGGTGCGCGGGGCGGAAAATTTATTTACTTTGTCCAGTCCGATTGTCGCGGGGTGGAGTAAGGAAAAGGTGGACAACTCTCTTATGCCCGCTTCCGATTATCGCCTTTTTGTACTGTACGAGGCGCTGAAAAAAGGATTTTCGGCGGAATATATCGCGCAAAAAACCATGATAGACCCTTGGTTTTTGCGTAAAATCGAGAATTTGGTCAAGTATGAAACAAAAATCACGGGGCGGGCGATAACTAACGAGGAATATTTAGAGGGCAAAAAATTGGGCTATACCGACAAAGCCTTAACTTCCCTTTCCCGCCATACCTTACCCAAAAAAATCAAGGCGGTGTTTAAGACCGTGGACAGCTGCGCCGCCGAATTTGTCGCCGAAACCCCGTATTTTTACTCCACCTACGATACGGTCAACGAGGCGTTAGCCTTTCGGGACAAAAATAAAACGGGCAAAAAAAGGGTTATCGTTTTTGGAAGCGGCCCCATACGGATAGGGCAGGGGATAGAATTCGATTACGCCTCCGTCCACTGCGTTTGGGCGTTAAAGGAGCTTGGGTGCGAGGTGGCGATAGTCAACAACAACCCCGAAACGGTGTCCACCGATTTTGACACAGCTGATAGATTGTACTTTGAGCCC
The DNA here is from genome assembly GCA_009783515.1 of Bacillota bacterium. Classification (GTDB taxonomy): domain Bacteria; phylum Bacillota; class Clostridia; order Christensenellales; family Pumilibacteraceae; genus WRAF01. Next base: position 6,511 of record WRDI01000021.1, read on the forward strand.
TTAACGCCTGAGGACGTGGACAATATTATCGCGACGGAAAAGCCTTACGGCGTGGTGGTCGCTTTCGGCGGCCAAACTGCTATCAAATTAACCAAACACCTCAATGACAGCGGGGTGAGGATTTTGGGCACCCCCGCCGACAGTATCGACGCCGCCGAGGACAGGGAACGCTTTGACGCGTTGTTGGAGAAATTGGACATTAAGCGCCCCAAGGGGTGTACGGTCAAAACCGCCGCCGAGGCGTTAATAGTTTCGCAGCAATTAGGTTATCCCGTGCTTTTGCGTCCATCTTACGTGCTGGGCGGGCAGAACATGATTATCGCCTTCGAGGAGGCGGACGTCGCCGAATACATGGAGGTGATATTGGCCCACAACCCCGGCAATACCGTGCTTATCGACAAATACCTTATGGGGACGGAGGTGGAAATCGACGCCATTTGCGACGGAAGCGATATACTTATTCCGGGAATTATGGAGCATATCGAGCGCGCCGGCATCCACAGCGGCGACAGTATCGCCGTCTATCCCGCGCCCAACATCAACGACGCGGTGGCTGAAAGGCTTGTTGAATACACGAAAAAATTGGCTCTCGCGCTTAACACCAAGGGGCTTATCAATATCCAGTATATTTACGCAAACGGCGAGATTTACGTCATCGAGGTCAATCCGCGCAGCAGCCGCACGGTGCCGTATATCAGCAAGGTCACGGGAGTGCCCATGATTCACCTTGCCACGGCGTGTATGCTTGGCAAAAAACTCACGAATTTGGGGTTTAACACCGGTCTTTACAAAGCCGCGCCGTATATCGCCGTCAAAGTGCCTATTTTCAGTTTTGAGAAATTAGCCGACCTTGACACGCACCTCGGACCCGAAATGAAGTCCACGGGCGAGGTTTTGGGAATCGGTAAAACGCTTGACGAGGCTTTGTATAAGGGGCTGACGGCGGCGGGTTACAAGATGAAAAAGCGCGGCGGCGGCGTTTTGATTTCCGTACGCGATTCGGACAAGTCCGAGGTGGGCAATATCGCCAAGATGTACGCGGAGCTTGGGTATAAGATATATTCCACGCACGGGACGGCGGCGGTGATTGAAAAAAGCGGTATTCCCGTTATCCGTGTGGATAAGATTTTCGATAATCCGACCGATAACACATTTACGTTATTAGAAAGCGGCAAAATAGATTTGATGATTTCCACCTCGACAAAGGGGCGGCGGCCGACTTTGGACGACGTTAAGTTACGGAGGAAAGCGGTGACGCTTAATCTTCCGCATCTGACCAGTATCGACACCGCGTCGGCAATGGCGTTCAGCCTTAAATCGCGCTATTCGCAGTTTAACACGGAATTAGTCAACATAAACAAGCTGAGAGGGGAAAAACAGCGGCTTAACTTTATAAAAATGCACGGCAGCGGCAACGACTATATCTACATCGACTGCCTTAGTAAGCCTGTTATAAACATGGAGTCCGTCGCGGTCAGCCTGTCGGACAGGCACAGGGGCGTGGGCGGGGACGGCGCGGTATTCATCTGCCCGTCCGACGTCGCCGACGCTAAAATGCGGATGTTTAACGCCGACGGCAGCGAGGGAAAAATGTGCGGCAACGCCGTCCGCTGCGTGGCAAAGTATTTGTACGACAACAAAAAGGTGAATAAGAAAAATATCAGCGTGGAGACCAAAAACGGCGTAAAGAATATGCAGCTGTTTGTCAGCGGCGGGCTTGTTACTCTTGTGGCGGTGGATATGGGGGCGCCTGTATTTGACACTGACTTAATCCCCGTTAATGCGAAAACAAACGACATTGTTTTGGACATTAAGGGGAAAAAGGTGGCGGGTTTTGCCGTGAACATCAGCGGCACCCGGCATTTTGTGACCTTTTGCGAGGACGTATTAAGCGAAAACGTGGAGGAAATCGGGCGTTTGATTGAAACAAATTCGATATTCCCCGAGGGCGTAAACGTGGAATTTGTGCAGATTATCGACCAAACGCACATCAAAATCCGCGGCTGGCAGCGGGGTGGCGGCGAAACGCTTGCCTGCGGCACCGGCTCCTGCGCCGCCGTCGTCGCGGGGTGCGTCAAGGGACTTTTAAAGCGTGGCGCGGACGTATTGGTGCGCATGACGGGCGGGGAGTTATCGGTCAAATACCAAGAGGAAAAGGACGGCGGCGCGATTATACTTACGGGTGACGCGGTGGAGACGTATAGAGGAACGGTGAGGTTATAGTTTTTAATGCTCAATGCGCAATGGCGGTCGTGTTTTTTTTGAGCATATCAATGGTTCCCATTCAAGGTACAGTTCTTAAATTTATCCTTCATTGAGCATTGCGCATTGAGCATTGCGCATTCATAAAGACTGTTGTTGTGAGGAGTACACTATGAAATTCATATTCGTTACCGGCGGAGTAGTATCCGGCCTCGGAAAGGGCATTACCGCCGCTTCCATCGGAATGATGTTAAAGGCAAAGGGCTTAAAGGTCATCTCGCAGAAGATGGACCCTTATATTAACATCGACCCCGGCACCATGAGCCCGTTTCAGCACGGCGAAGTGTACGTCACGGAGGACGGAGGCGAGGCAGACCTTGACCTTGGGCATTACGAGCGTTTTATCGACGAAAACCTGAATAAATACAGCAACATCACCTCCGGCAAAATCTACTGGAACGTTTTGACCAACGAGCGGAACGGGGCGTACAACGGCGAAACGGTGCAGGTCATCCCGCACGTCACCAACGAAATCAAGAAATTTATCTACGGCGTGGGCAAAAAAGTGGGCGCAGACGTGGTCATTTCCGAAATAGGCGGCACGGTGGGCGACATCGAAAGCCTGCCGTATATCGAGGCTATCCGTCAGGTTTCCAACGAGGTGGGGCGGGAAAACTGCCTGTTTGTCCATGTTACCCTGGCGCCGTTTATTAACAGTACGGGGGAATTAAAAAGTAAGCCCACGCAGCACAGCGTAAAGGTGCTGCAAAGCTTGGGAATCTCGCCTAATATTATTGTTATCCGCAGCAAAATGCCGCTTTCCGATAGCTTTAAGGCAAAAATTTCCTTATACTGCAACGTGCCTGTCGACTGTGTTATCGACAATTTGAACGTGTCGCTGCTGTACGAGATACCGCTTATGTTAGAAAAATGCGGGCTGACAAGCATTGTGTCGCGGGAACTGGATTTGGGGGACAGGGAGCCCGACCTTACAATATGGAAAGTTATGCTCGATAAGGCAGGGCGGCGGCGCGGAAGTGTGAAAATCGGGCTTGTCGGCAAATACGTCAAAATGCTCGACGCGTATCTTTCGGTAAACGAGGCGCTGACGCACGCGGGTATCGAAAACGGCGTTTTTATCGACTTAAAATGGATTGACTCCGAGGAAGTGACGCGAGAAAACGCGGATAAATTACTTGGCGACTGCGACGGGATTATTCTGCCCGGCGGTTTTGGCGATCGCGGCGTGGACGGGATGATTGCGACAGCCGAATACTGCCGCAAAAACGACCTGCCATACTTCGGGATTTGCCTTGGGATGCAGGTTTTGGTTATCGAATTCGCGCGGGGGGTGGCGGGTTTAGCCGATGCGGACAGCGGGGAGTTTGCGCCCGATTCGCAAAACAAGGTTATCGATTTGATGGAAGGGCAGGAGGGCTTACAGAACACGGGCGGGAGTATGCGTTTGGGGGCGTACGATTGCGTGATTAAAGAGGGCACGACGTTTTTTAAGGCTTACGGGGCGGGCGTGATTCAGGAGCGGCACCGCCACAGGTACGAATTTAATAATGATTATCGGGCGGCTTTTGAGAGGCTTGGGCTGACCTTCGGCGGGCTTTCCCCCGATGGCAACCTGGTAGAGGCGGCGGAATTGACGGGGCATAGGTTCCATTTAGGGGTGCAATTTCATCCGGAGTTTAAGTCGCGCCCGCATAAGCCGCACCCTTTGTTCGTGCAGTTTATTGCGGCGGCGAAGGGGGAAGAATGATATTGCTTCGCAGTGATATTACTTCGTAATTATATTCGCTGCGCGAATGATATTGCCCTGTCGGGCAATTAAGGATATATTTTATCTTAAAATTTGACCTTAATTCGAGCGAAGAGAGAATATCATTCGCGAAGTGAATATCATCAAAAAGGGCGAGGGGCTTATAACCTCCCGCCCTTTAATTTAGATTCTGCCTTAACTCCACTCTCCAAATTCCAGTCTCACCTAAAACTATCGCCTTCGCGTGGGGCTGCTCGAACTCTGTATCTGCTGCCGGCTGACCGTCTTATATAAAAACACGTCGCTTTGGCGGGTCAGGCGGAAATTCCTTTCGTATACCTTCGATAGCCGCCGCGAGGGCTTTGTTTTCATTTTAGCTGCCATTACCGCAATCACAATGGCCGGTATTGCCGCGCTGACCGCGATACAAATCCCCAAAACAAGGGGCAGGGAAAATGACCCGTCGTCAAATACAAGCGTAAGCGCAATCGAAAGCGCGGCCAAAAGGGCGAAAATCGGCAGAAATATAAAAAACGCCTTTTTCTTGTCAACGGGCAGCCTGCCCGTCATTTTTCCCGTCTGCCCGTTCATGGTGAAGGGGTAGTTTTTGTTTTTCCACTTGGTATTCAGCAGCCAGACGGGCAGCATCGCGTAACTGATGTTGTGCTTGGTGACGCGCACGTTAAGGCTGCGGCGGCGGACGCTGTTGTATCCTCTTACCGTGCCGCGCAAGGAATCGTCCACGCTTTTGTTTACGCGCTCGTCGATACGGGGCTTGCACTTAGCAAAATCTACGTCCTGACGGTCGGCGAGATGCCCCGTAAGGTACGCCGTCGAAAACGGCGCCATATCCTGATAATTATACGGCTCGATAGCCTCCATCGCGGCGTCGTCCATTTTTTCGGACGCATCCACGGGCAGCTTGTCAAAGCTCAGCTCCCCCCTGCGGGTCGCAAGGTAGTGGCTGGTTTCGGTGTACCGCGTGTTGCCGCTTGTCCAGCTGCGGGTGCGCGTTGCGTCGTAAACCCCCTGCGAGTCGGTGTCGCAGTCGTACAGCCAAAAGGGGACGTACACCCCCGTCAGCTTGTCGATTTGGCTGTCGGTTTTGAAATGCTTGGGGAGGAGCGGCTTTTTTTTGTAGAAATCGCGCAGGGTGGATTTGGCGGCGTCCCCCTCGATTTTGAAGGGAATGACATAATCGGGTTTTAGCGCGCCCTTCACCCTTTGGGTAATAATCGCCGTATTGCCGCAGTACGGGCACTCGGTCACGATGGCGGTGCCGTCGGTAATAAGCTCGCCGCCGCACGAATTGCAGTGCTGCTGATTGACCTCGTCCAAAGCCGCGCCCCTGTATGTGCCGTAATCGGCGGCGGCGTCCCCCGTCTTTAACGCCTCGTCAAGGGCAGTAAAGGCGGCGGCGTCCATTTCCGTCCCGCAGGAAGAGCATTTGAGGCTTTGCGTGCCGGGCTGAAAAAGCAGCGGGCTGCTGCAGTTGGGGCATTTATAATCGAGAATTTGAGACATTTTTCCTCCGTTGTTAGTGGGAAGTGGGAAGTGGGGAGTGGGAAGTGGATAGTAGAGATTTTAGGGCAATGAGCATTTTACGAACTTCCTGTAATAGATTCATCGCATCCGAAATATCGTTTTCTGTAAGGTAGTTTATTTTTAAACAAAGTAGTAACTGTGTTTCTAATTCCGCTCTTGAGCCGTTAGCAAACGACAAAAAATTGACAAATTCTTTTGTCGAATTCCGTGCTTGTCCCTCGGCAATATTGGACGGAATCGACACCGCCGCCCGCCTCATTTAGTCAATAAGCGAATATTTTTCTTTGTCGGGCAACTTTTCGGTCAGCTTATAAATCTCCGCCGCCAAATCCATTGCCTTTTGCCAAACAATGAGCTCCTGATAATTTTTTACAGCCATATTCTACTCTCACTCCCCACTCCTCACTCCCCACTTCCCACTAATTCCTGCTTTTCCCGCATTCCGCGCAAAATCTGCCCGTGTTTTCCGCGCCGCACTCGCACTTCCATTTGTCGGACCGAGGCTTGCCGCATTCCGCGCAAAATTTGCCCTTATTTATCGCGCCGCATTCGCACTTCCACGTTTCGTCGACGGGCTGGGGCTTGCCGCAATCGTGACAGAATTTGCCCTTGTTGACCGCTCCGCAGCCGCATTTCCAGCCGCCCGCCGCCGCTTGTTGTTCCGCCTGTTGCTGTTCAAGCTGCCGCCTTTGCTGCTGCTGGTCCATAGTGAATAATTGGTTGGCGTTCATTCCGCCCGAGCCCATCGCCGCGTTCATACCCATAAAGCCCATAAACGCGCCACCCGCGTTGCCCGCCGCCGTTTTCATAGCGTCCGCCTGCGCGCCCACCATGACCGCGCCCGCCATACCCGGATTGCGCATTACGGCGGTGCGCTGTAATTCCTTAATCATGTCCTCGTCCTCTTTGGACGCGGAAACCGTGTTTATGCCGAAAGCCGCTACCTCGATGCCGCGTAATTCGCCCCACTTTTTGCCCAAAACCTCGTTCAGCGCGTCGGAAATCTCCATCGTGTGCCCGGGCAGCGCGCTGTACCGTATGCCCTTTGCGGAAATCTGTGCGAAGGCGGGCTGAAGCGCGGTCAAAAGCTCGCTCTTTAGCTGCCCGTCGATTTTATCGCGGCGGTATTCGTCGGCAACGTTGCCCGAAACATTGGTGAAAAACAGTATCGGGTCGGTCATTTTGTAAGAATATTCGCCGTTACAGCGAATCGAAATATCCACGTCCAGCCCGATATTCGTGTCCACCACGCGGAAAGGGACGGGCTGCGGCGTGCCGTACTTGTTGCTCGTGATTTCCTTGATATTGAAGTAGTAAATGCGCTGGTCCTTGCCCGGCTGGCCGCCGAAAGTAAAGCGTTTCCCTATGTTTTTGAAAGAATTGACGATGCCTTTGCCCAATCCGCCGTAAAAAATTGTGGGTTCGGACGAGGAGTCCCACACAAATTCGCCCGGTTCCGCGCAAAACTCGACCACCTTTCCTTGGTCGCAAATCGCCATTGCTTGTCCGTTGGCAACCGCCATCACCGAGCCGTTGGTGATGATGTTGTCCACGCCTTTTTTGTTGGACGAGCGTTTGTCTATTCGCCGCTGTCCCTTTGTGACTAATACGTCCGTGCTTATCGCCTCGCAGTAGAAGTATTCCCTCCATTGGTCGGCGAGCACCCCGCCCACCGAGCCCGTCAAAGCCTTAATCAGTCCCATATTTTTTATCCTCCTTTTGTTTGGAAGTGTTTTTGGATTTGCTTTTGTTTGCGTCGCTTATTTGAGTATATATGTTTATATACAAAGACATGATAACATATTTTTTAGGGTTTGTAAAGAGAAAAGTAATAAAAAAGGGAATAAGAAAGGAAGATGGGAGCGTCAAATCTCACGTCCTTTCTAAAACCTTGAACTTAACTACACGCTCTATACAAAAAGAGCGCATAAAAACGCCCTCTTTTTAACCGTACCTGCTTTCACAAGTACGGACCTTATTCAAAAACCCGCATGTGCCGTGGCCGTCCTGTTTAAAACCCGCCATAACGGCAGGTGGGTGAGCCGACTCTAACCTCTGTCTTCCACTGCTTTTCAACCGAATCCTTGGACTCTTTTGAAAAAATTTCTGAGGCCTGACATAACGTGTAGACGTACAAGCAATCCCGTATGAGTTTTGTGGTTATAAATGAAACAAGCTCACGCACACCGCAGGAAATTTCGGGTATCGGCAAGTTACGACTTTGCTACGCAGAACGTAGCGAAGCGGAGTATACGGGCTAGCCTGCCCTGCCGCCGAGGTTTCGTACATTAATGTACACTCCCGCCGGAGGCATGGGGCTGTTGCCCTACTCCACCCCCAAAAATCGGATTTTTTGGGGACCCCGTGAAGGCCGCTTTTTGCCGCCCCGTCTCTTTATGAAACTATTATATTCTAAATTTCGAAAAAAAGCAATACTTTGAGCAAAAATATTTCTTAAAATTTTTGGGGATTTTAGTTGACAAATTTTTCATTTTATGGTATATCGCGGCGCGAACATCAATATTTGTAGTATAGAAGGGCAAAAACGCCTGTAATTCATAAAAACGGAGGCGGTGCTAAATTATGCAAAAATTAATAGCCTTAGGCGTCTTTTCGGTGTAAAAATACGTCCGAATTCAATTCTAATTTTTGGCACAATTTAGTGGCGGTATAAAATGGCACGCAGGATATGGGATTTTAATACGCCCCACATTATCGGCGGAAAAAGGGAGCGGTACAGGGAGCGCGGCAGGCGGCGGAGAGGCATGGGACGGACTATCGTCATAGCCTTAATAGTTGCCACGATTATTGCGGGGCTGGCTTTTGGGATTTATCTTTACGGCCCGTCGTATTTTCGCTTAAGTAAAGCGGACTATTACGCCCTTACCCTTACGCGCACGGATTCGCTTAAGGCGGCCGAGGATGCGTCCAAGGCGGTTTCGGCAGCGGGCGGGGCGGGGTATATCCTGAACGATGGCGATTTTTTGGTCGCCGCCTTTGTTTATAAAAAAGAGAGCGACGCAAAGGTGGTTTTGGACAGGTTTAGCAGCGATTACCCCGACGCGGGGCTTAGGTCATATCAATTCGGGCGGACAAGGGTGAGGCGAAGCGGCGACAGGGGAGCGGAGGCGAAACTGAGGGAACTGTTGAATTATCCGCTTAAATTGGTGGACGAATTGATAGGGTATGTGTACGCGTTGGACTCATTTGAGAGCGGCGAGAGCGCGGTAATGCTTAAGGTTGAGGGACTGAAAAGCGACGTCAAGGCGAGAAAGGACGAAGCGGAGATTTTGGCGGCGGGTAGGGCTGCGGGAGCGGCTGACGGGAAGGCGGAGGAAAGGGCGACCGCTTGTTATCGGGCGACCGCGGAGTTTTATGAGGATATTTACGACAGCTTGTGCGGGGTATCGCTATTAAGCGGCGCGGAAAAGAAGCTGACGCACAGGTTGAAGAATGTGTGCTGCGAATTGGTGGAGAAGTATTGGGGGTTGAGGGAACGGTTGTAAAACGGGAAATCATACGTTTTGTAAAAAAGCTGACGACAACAGTTGACATTACAAATTATTTGCGGTAAACTATTACATACATAATATATAAATTGCGGAGGTATCGCATGAAAATCAGAGTCATTTACCATTCCCGTTTGGGAAATACCGAAAAGGTGGCAAAGGCGATAGCGGCGAGATTGAACGTTGTAGCGGAAAAGATAGATAAGAAAAGCAAGCTGTCCATAGTCGAGCCGATTGATTTGTTGTTTATCGGCGACGGAATTTATTGGGCGAAGCCGCACAAAAGCACAAGAAAATTCATCGGAGGTTTGGACCCCGAATACGTCAAGACCGCCGCGGCTTTCGGCACATACGGCAATCAATTTAAAATAGGCGATGACATTAAATCACTTTTAGAAAAACGAGGCATAAAGATTGTCGGAATTCCTTTTACCTGCAAAGGGGCTTCGATAGGGACAAAAAACGCCAATCACCCGGACGAAAATGATTTTAATGCGGCTTGCGAGTTTGCCGAAAGCGTTGTAAAAATGTCGGCTGACGTTATTTCTGAATAATATGTTTCGGAAAATAGTCCGTTAAAACACTGGCACGAGAATGAAAAAGGTCGGATTAAATATTTAAACCCGACCTTCACTGTGCGCTGTGCATTGTTTCATTGTGCGTTATTGTGGGCTAATTTAAGCTGGGTTGCCACGTCGCTCCGCTCCTCGTTGGTGACGAAATTATTTTACAAATAAAACCCGCCCTTCATTGAGCATTAAGCATTGCGCATTGCGCATTGAGCATTAATTATTAAAATACTTATCCCGCTTCCTGTACGTCGTGTGCAGAATTTCGTGCGCGCGGTGGCTGCCCGGTTCGCCGAAATACTCATTATACAGCGTTTTGACTATCTCGTTTTCGTGGCTTTTGCGAAGCGGCGAATTTTTATCCTTTTCATAAATGGTTTTCGCCCGTAGCGCCGCCACGTCCACGCCGTCGTTGATTACATTTGCCATAATAAGCGGTTGGCCGCCGCCGTTTACGCAGCCGCCGGGGCAGGTCATAATCTCGACAAAATCGTACTTGCTTTTGCCGTCCCGTATGTCGTCCATTATCTTTTTGGCGTTTGTCAAAGTGTGTGCCACACAGACGTTCAGTTTTCTTGACCCTAAATCTATTTCGGCTTCCTTTATGCCCTTTGTGCCGCGCACCTGATTAAACTCCAATTTTTCGAGGGTTTGTCCGGTGACAAGCTCGTAAACCGTCCTTAGCGCCGCCTCCATGACCCCCCCGGTCGCGCCGAAAATCAGCCCCGCGGTAGAACCCCCGCCCAAGGGATGGTCCCAGTTGCCGTCTTTAAGGTCGACAAAGTCGATGGCTGAAATTTTGATAAGGCGCGACAGCTCGCGGGTACAAATTGTGATGTCCACGTCGGGGTAGCCGCTTGCCGCTTGATTATCGCGTAGTATTTCCGCCTTTTTCGCGACGCAGGGCATGATGGTGACCACGACTACGTCGGCGGGGTTTAGACCAAATTTTTTAGCGTAGTACGTCTTAATTGTCGCGCCGAACATCTGTTGCGGGGACTTACAGGTGGACAAATGCCCCAGTAATTCGGGGTAATAAAACTCCACATAGCGAATCCAGCCTGGAGAGCAACTTGTCAGCATAGGCAGGGCGGCGTCCTGATCGCTAAGGCGGTGCAAAAGCTCGGTCCCTTCCTCCATAACGGTGAGGTCGGCGGTCATGTTGACGTCGAAAACTTTGTCAAAGCCAAGGAGTTTAAGGGCAGTTATAGTTTTGCCCTCTACGTCCGCGCCTATGGGCAAACCGAACTCCTCGCCCAAGGCGACACGCACGGCGGGGGCTACGCCCACCACGACGTGCTTTTTAGGATCCATAAGCGCTTCACGCACCTGTTTTGTATAATCTTTTTCTAAGAGCGCGCCCACGGGGCAGACGTTTATGCACTGACCGCACGCCACGCAGGGGCTTTCCTTAAGGTCTTTTTCGAAAGCGCAGCCGACATGTGTCTTAAAGCCGCGGCCGATCGCGCCTATCACGCCTATGCCTTGGACTTTGCTACACATACCCATGCAACGGCGGCAAAGCACGCAACGGTTGTTGTCGCGCACTAAATACGCGTTGCTTTCCTCGCGCTTATACTGTATCATTTCGCCGCGGTAGGCAGTGTTGTCGCAGTCGTAGTGGTAAGCTAAGCGTTGCAGCTCGCAGTCGCCGCTACGCACGCACGAGAGGCAGTCTTGTTTATGCACGCTCATCAGCATTTCGACCGTGGTTTTGCGCGACGCGATGACGTCCGGAGTGCTTGTAAAAACCTCCATACCTTCGGATACCATAGCAAAGCAAGCGGTAACAAGGCTACCGCTGCCCTTGACTTCGACCACGCATACGCGGCACGAACCGTCGTTGCATACGCCCTTTAAGTAGCAAAGGGTGGGGATAGTGAAGCCGGCTTTTTTTGCGGCGTCGATTATCTTTGTGCCCGCGGGCACCGTGACGGCTATGTTGTTTATTTTTAAGGTTACGTCTTTTTTAGGTTCGGGATTCATGGTTCCTCCTTACTGTGAATGCTCAACGTGCAATGCTTAATGCGCAATGAAGGATAAATTTAAGAATGCTCAATGCGCCATAAAAGATATATTTAAGTATTGTGCCTTGATTTAGAAGCATTATGCCGTGAAAAGAATTTCGACCGCCATTGAGCATTGCGCATTGAACATTGTGCATTATTTTTTGACTATCGCCGCTTTCTTGCATGCCGCGACGCAGGCGCCACACTTGACGCATTTTAGGACGTCAATCGTGTGTGCGCTCTTAACCTCGCCGCTGACCGCGCCCGTGGGGCAGACGCGCTTGCACAGCCCGCAACCCACGCAGTTTTCGTGAATAATCACATAATTTAATAAAGCCTTACAGACGCCCGCAGGACACTTTTTGTCGCGGATATGGGCGATATATTCGTCGCGGAAATATTTTAACGTGCTTCTGACAGGATTAGGCGCCGATTTGCCAAGGCCGCAAAGCGAGTCGCTCCTGATGTACTGGCACAGCGTTTCTAAGCGGTCTAAATCCTCCATCGTGCCCTGTCCGCTTGTGATTTTTTCCAAAATTTCGTGCAGGCGTTTATTGCCTATGCGGCAGGGGGTGCATTTTCCGCAAGATTCGTCCACGGTGAACTCTAAGAAGAATTTCGCCGTGTCAACCATGCAGTTGTCCTCGTCCATGACTATAAGCCCGCCGCTTCCCATCATCGAGCCGACCGACAAAAGGTTGTCGTAGTCCATAGGAATGTCGATAAGAGCCGCGGGAATGCAGCCGCCGCTGGGTCCGCCCGTTTGCGCCGCCTTAAATTTTTTGTTGCCGCAACCTCCCCCTATGTCCTCTATAATTGTCCTTAGACTGGTGCCCATCGGGACCTCTACAAGCCCGGTGTTCTTGATTTTTCCGCCCAAAGCGAACACCTTTGTGCCCGTGTTTTTCTCGTTGCCTATCGCTTTGAACCAGTCCGCGCCGCTCAAGATTATGGGAGGGATGTTGGCGAAAGTTTCCACATTATTCATGCAGGTCGGTTTGCCCCAAAGCCCATATTCGGCGACGTGGGGAGGAGCTTGTCTGGGTTCGCCCCTGTGGCCCTCTATGCTGGAAATAAGCGCTGTACCCTCGCCGCATATAAACGCGCCCGCGCCAAGGCGCAGTTCTATATCAAAGTCGTAACCGAGTCCCATAGCGTTTTTGCCCAAAATATCGTAATTATGTGCCTGTTGTATGGCGATTTGCAGTCGTTTGACCGCGTTGGGGTACTCGGCGCGGACGTATATATAACCGACGGACGAGCCTATCGCATAGCCGGCTATCATCATCGCCTCTATTATGACATGGGGGTCGCCTTCTAACAAAGACCTGTCCATGAACGCACCCGGATCGCCCTCGTCGGCATTACAAATGATGTATTTCGGTTCGCCGGGGGCGTTTTTCACGGCGAGCCATTTTCTGCCGCACGGAAACCCCGCGCCGCCACGGCCCTTAAGTCCGCTTTTGGTAAGAACGTCGATTACGGACTCCGGCGTCATATCACGGACGCATATTTCATA
>WRDI01000022.1 GCA_009783515.1 Bacillota bacterium
ATTTTGATTTTACATATTCTGCGGCGTCATATTTAACGTAAAATCGTCATTTAAAAAGGTTTCCCTAAAAATCTTGCATATAACGCTGCATTCAAGCCAAGGAAACGGGAGCAGTGCAAACAGGTTTGCACTGCCGAGTGACGAAAACTTTCACGAAGTACGAGCTCAATTTTTTGACGATTTTACTTCCAACATCTGCTCGCAACTTATCCAAAATCAGAAAGTCATTTAGTATAAGGCGACGCGAAAAGCCACAGCATATAAAGACGATTTTTCCTCCCAAGGCTTGTTTTATTCCCAAAGCTTGTTTCATTAGTGAAGGATTTGACATATTCGTACCCGACTCCCGCATATATTTAACCATAGAATTATCGGGAGGCTATCAATAATGCCAGAATTTGACATTTACAGGGACATCAGCGAGCGCACTAACGGAGAGATATATATAGGGGTGGTGGGACCTGTCCGCACCGGCAAATCCACGTTTATCACCAATTTTATGGATAAGTTGGTAATGCCCTATATGGCGAAGGGCTACGAAAAGGAGCGCGTGACCGACGAACTGCCGCAAAGCGCAAACGGCAGGACTATCATGACTACACAGCCGCGGTTTATTCCATCCGAGGCGGTTACCTTACAGCTTGACGAGGGCGTAAGGGCAAATGTACGCTTAGTTGACTGCGTGGGCTATCTTGTGGAGGGCGCAAGTGGGCACATGGAGGGTGATAAGGCGAGGATGGTGCGGACGCCGTGGGACGAATCCGAAATTCCGTTTGAGCGCGCCGCGGAAATCGGCACAAAAAGGGTAATAACCGAGCATTCCACCATTGGGATAGTGATGACCAGCGATGGCACGATCACGACGGAGCTGCCGCGCAAGGCATATGCCCTGGCAGAGGAACGCGCTATAAGCGAGCTTAAGGCACTCGGCAAGCCGTTTATCATCATACTTAATTCTATGGTGCCGGCGTCGCCCGAAACGATGAAGCTTGCCGAACAAATGAGTGACAAGTACGGCACGACCGTCGTCCCCATGGACGTCTTGAATTTGGGCGAAGAGAACATAAAAGACATATTCAAGAGTATTTTGTACGAGTTTCCGCTTAGGGGGGTAGACCTTAACCTTAGCAAGTGGCTACGTGCGCTACCCTTTGAGAATTCCATTATCGCGGAGTTGAGGGGGATTTTAAGGGACGCGGGCGAGGGAATGAACAAGATGCGCGACTATCCTATGCTTGGGCAGGCGTTTGGCGGCAGTCAGCATTTTTCTGGCTTAGAGCTTACGAATGTGGATTTGGGGAGCGGCCGGATTATATATGAGGCAGTAGCCAAACCCGATTTATTCTATAGGGCTTTAAGCAGCGAGTGTGGGCAGGTTATTGACGACGACTTTACGCTTATGTCGTCGATCAAGGGGTTTGTCGAGGCGAAAAGGTCGTTTGACAAGCTCAGCCCCGCGCTTGAACAGGTGATGGCGACGGGTTATGGGGTGGTACGGCCGGCCTTGGATGAAATGACGCTGGACGAGCCGCAGATTGTCAGGCAGGGCTCGCGCTATGGGGTGAAATTACGGGCAACCGCGCCTTCCTTACACATAATGAGGGTGGATATAGAGTCGGAGGTCAATCCAATCGTGGGTACGGAACAGCAAAGCGAGGAGTTGGTCAGGTCGCTTTTGGCGCGGTTCGAGGATGATCCGAGAGGGATTTGGCAGACGGATATTTTCGGAAGGTCGCTACACGGATTGGTCAACGACGGACTTAATAACAAGCTGATGGCGATGCCAGAAGACACGCAAAGGAAAATGCGGCGCACATTGTCACGGATAGTCAACGAGGGCAAGGGCGGGATTATTTGTATTTTGTTATAGAACGATATTGCATATTAAAAAAAGGGGGTTGAATTACCCCCTTTTTTTAATATGCAATATCGTTTGAGCAAGCCTTGTTTAGTACTTTTGAATATAGCCCAAAAGTATTAAAAAGCTACTGGGGACGCTTGTGGCTGTGCCTTCAATCATTCCCTTGTTATATTTTGATTATATTTTGAGCAAATCATTTTAAATCTTCCGTCCGTATTATAGCGAAAATACCCTGCAAAAGCCAAACAAATTCTTTTTCTAAAAATTTTTCCCATCATTCGATAAATAAAATCCCGCCATATTTCTCATACTAAAGAAAATTTATAAAGGAGAACAACACATAAAATGAAAAAAACAGGTAAGATTTTGGTATCGCTTTTGCTGGTATTGATTTTATCGGGCATTTTTTCCGCATTTGCGGGCTGCGGAGCTAAGACGTACATGGTCAAGTTCAATTTGGGCGGCGGCACGGGGAACTTCCCCAACCAAACCGTCCAAAGTGGACAAAAGGCAACCCGTCCTACCGCCACCCCCACAAAGGTAAACTTCACCTTTGCCAACTGGTATAAGAGTGACGCGGAAAACGCCGAGCTATTCGATTTTGCCAAGGCGATAGAGTGCGACACCACCGTTTATGCCAAATACACGGCGGTCGCCCCCACCAAATACGCGGTCAATTTTATTACCGGCGAAGGCGGGAGCACGGTGACGGCGCAGGAGATTACGAGCGGCGGGTTTGCTACCGCGCCCGCGAACAACCCCACAAGGGAAGGGTATAATTTTACGGGCTGGTTTACGACGGAGGGCGGGACGGCCCCCTTTGCTTTTGCAACCTCGGCGATAAGCGGAATAACCAATGTTTACGCGGGTTGGGAATTGATTGAGCCTGAAGAACCTGAAGAACCGGAAGAGCCGGGCGAACCTGAAGAACCCGGAGGGCCAGAAGAGCCCGGTGAGCCGAGCGGCGGAGAGCCGCAAAACGTCGGCGGATTCAACCCCGCGGCGTATAACCTCAATTATATTTTGGGTGACGGCGGCATGGGTGTCCAAAACACCACTGTCACAGAGGGCGGAAGAGTTCGCCGTCCCACTACCAGTCCCACACGGAAAGGGCACAGGTTTAGCGGCTGGTACACCCAAGAGGGCGGCACCACCCCGTTTGACTTTGAAAACACGCGTGTAAACTCCGAAACCAATGTTTATGCGGGCTGGACAAGCGAGGAACAGGTCTTAATTAACGCTTTGGACAAGCTTTTTGAGGGCGATGTCACCATCGAAATAGAGGGCGATGTTACGCTTAACGGGCAAACGGAGAGGATCGACGACACAGTGAAACTCAACAATCAAGGCGGTCAGCACAATTCTTATTTTTCGCGCCAAAGGGGTAATCGCGGAAGGACGGAGGATTATTACAGCGGCGGATACCATTATAATACAATGTATCCTTATAGGCAGACAGGGACGAATTATGGCGTGGATACCAATATGAATACGAATGACAATGTAAATGCCGGCGCGACAAACAGCGGGAACAATAATGTGAACACAAATGACGCCAATGCCAATCACATCGGTGTAAACGTCAACAACGCGAATACCATGATAGGGACAAAGGCGAATTTCAACAACGCCGACATCGTCGGCGGCATGAGCGGAAGCACCGTCGGCGGAACGAACGCTAATATCAATCAAAATACAGCCGCGGATACCGGCGTCAACACGCGCAGAAATGATGTGGGGGGCAGGACAGGCGCCGATTATTACAATTACGGAAACAACAACGCGAATGCCCGTACGCGCAGCAATGTGCGCGGGACGACAGGCGCAAATTACGATTATAACAACATGAACGCCGGCACGGACATAGGTATCAATTACAATATGGGCAGAACGAGTGCCAATTACGGCATGGGCGGCTACAACGACTACGGTATGCGCGGCTATAACAACAACCGCATGGGCAGGACGGGCGGCTCTGACTATTTTGGAGATACGCCGTATCGCAGCGCGCGCAGAATGTCTAATTACGGAAGTACCGGCATAGGCACAAATAGCGGCATGATGGACAATTTCAGGCAGTTCGTTCCCTCGGACGAGAAATCGGTTGCAAAGCATTTCACCGTTAGCGAGGGTCAAAAAGGCCTTGTATACAGCATGGAAATTGACCTCGCCCCCGTGCTTAAGTCGCTTACAAGTTCAATGGCAGCGCAGGACGCCACCCTCAGCGGCGTGATTTCGCAGCATTTAAACGGGTACAGGGCGGGTAGCCACACCCCCGAAAGCGTAAGCGGGCTTCTGAGCGGCTCACAGGATAAGACCGTCGGCGAGCTTTTTACGGAGCTTGGATTGGACGAAAACGTCTATAAATTGTTGTATTTTGTGATGAACTCGAAAGATACGCAAATGAATTATGCGCATGGCGCGCAGATGAACACGTATAATCAGGCGAATACTGATGATCAATTGAATTTTAACAACACACTGACGAATATCGGCAACAATCAAATGAATACGGGCAATCAGACGCATAACTACAACACGCAGACTAATTTAAGCGGCACGCAAATGAATTTGAATAATAACTGGACGAATTTGAGCGGTACGCAGACGAGCTTAAGCAATCAAACTAACGCAAACGACACCCGTCGCGAACAGGGCTTCGATAACCTTGGAAAGAGTACGCTCGGCGAGCTTTACGGAAAATTTTCGGGCAAAAACGAGGGCTATGCGAACTTTATCAATGCTCCCTTAAGCGACATTTTGGGAGAGGACGTACTGAAAAACTTGAGCGAAACAGACGTCAGGACATTGACCTTTGGCATTACCATAAGTCTTGATGATAACGATGAGATAAACGAGATTGACATTAGGGCAAACGTCGACATCCGCGGCAACGAGCAAGAAAAGGGCAGGGGCTATGGCCGTTATCACAACAGGCGCGGCAATCAAAGACTTGACGAAGGCGAAACCGGCGGGAATTATGGCCGTTACGATATGCGTAAAGGCCGCAGTCGGAATTTGAATGACAGAAGTAGCACCAATAGGGATATTTTTGACGACAATAATAATTTTGTCCACGGCGGCAATAATGATAACGGCAATTTTCAGGGTATCACGGATTTGATGGAGCGCGACCTTTACCGAAACAGGACGGGCAGCCGTCGCGGCGAACGGGGAGTGGCAGATAACGCGACCCGCGCAAACCGCAATATTAATCGCAATATTGGCGGTGGCACAGACCTTGCCGGCGGCGATCTTAACGAAAATGAATTTACTGCCCAAAGGTTGCCCGTAGAAAGGCGCGTAGCAGGCGAGCGGCGGGGTATGGACGACGGCCGTCGCGGCTACAGAAGGCCGACCTCGGACATGAGCGCGCAAAACGACAGGCTTTTGGATGCGCGCGGTATGGACAGGCTTGCCAATCAAGACGCGCGGAGCATAATCGATGTTTCGGACAAGGCGGAGCTTGCCCCTAGGCATGACATCCTGCCTCGCCTTAAGGGACCGCGGAACTATTATCCCGAAACCTCGCGCAGAAGAACGCCCCGCGCCGCCGACAACACCGACAACACCGGCGCCGCGCAATCCGATACCATCGGTTTTAACGCGGGAATCGCAACCTTAGGCGAGGGCGAATTTAACGGCGTCGCGACGGGCAATATTGGCGGCGGTATGATGGGTAATATGGGCGATACAAGCGGCAGAACGACCGGCAGAACGGGTTTGAATAATAATATAAACAATAATATAAACAACGACACGAATAATGCAAACAGCAGGACGGGCAGGGCCGGGCTGAATTATGGACGCTATGGCAGGTTGGGCGACAGAGCGCGCTATAACAGAATGTACGACAGAAACAACACGGGTTATAATTATTACGGCGGGCTTACCCGCTACGACGATTACAACCGGTTTGGCGGCGGCTACAACGATTTCGGCGGCTTTTCCGGTCTTAACGACTTTACGGGGCTTGATTTTGGCGGGTTTGATATGCGGGACGGCGGTCAGCTTCAGCTTAACCTTAAGTTATCCGTCAGTGATATAGGCTCGACGTTAATCGATTACAACGACAAGGCGACGCACTCACTCGCCGGGCTTAACTTCGACGTAAACTCGATGGACAAGGATTTTTATTCCGATTACCGCACCTTCGGCGGACAGTACGACTTCGCCTCTAAGGATAATTTTGACTTCGAGTGGGGCGGCGGCGACAATTACGGCGAGGTAAAGCAGTACCTTATGGACAACATCAGGTTTGAAAACAGCGGCGTGTCAATTTCCGCCGAAAGCCTTAACAAAATTCGCGATTACGGGGTCACAAGCGCGGGCTTTAGCACGGGCGGGGAACCGCTTAACGTGGGCTTTAACTTTGGCCATGGTCAGGGAATAGGCAGGGGTTACGGTAGGTATGGCAATACGGGTTATGGCAGAGGCTATGGCAGGGGCTTTGGCAACATGGGGAATTATTACGGCGGAGGCTATAACAACGCGATGTACAAAAATTACAACAACATGGGATACGGCGATTACTATTACGGAAGAAACCATAACGATTATTATGGCGGAGGCTACGGCATGGGGTACGGTGTGGAATATGGCGACGCGGGTTACGCCAAAGATTATGGTCAAAGCGTATACGGGGATTACAGTACGGGCGATCATATGGACAATGTTTCACGTAGCGCGGGCGGTTATCGCGAGGTGCGTCCCTTCGCAGGCGCGGTCAGCTAATGCTTCGAAAAGAATGATAAACGAGAAGGCTCGCTTTAACAGCGGGTCTTTTTGCGATTTGCCCCTTAATTAGCTTGCTTTATATATTGTTTTCGGTTATAATAAAATATAATAAGATAAACCGCAAGGATGGGGAGGATATGAGCAGATTTTTTTGCGACACCAACAGCGAAATCGACTTCGAGGTGTTTAAATCTCTTGGGATAAGCCTTATCAAAATGCCGTACACGGTAGACGGACGGGAGTATTATTACGACCTGGGCGAAAACACAGACTTGACAGCGTTTTTTTCGCGCATGAGGAGGGGGGCGATTGTCAAAACGCAAGCGCTTAACTCCTACGATTACGTCGAGTATTTCGAGCCCGTTTTTGCAGCCGGCGAGGACATTTTGTACGTCAGCTTTTCGCATAAAATGAGCGCTACGTTCGAGTCGCTGTGGACGGCGGCGGACCAATTAAAGGAAAAGTACCCAAAGCGCAAAATCACCCTTGTGGACACAAAGTCCATTTCGCAGGGCGCGGGCGCGATTGTCGAATACGCGGCAAGGTTGCATAACGAAGGGGCGAGCGACGAGGCGATTAAGATAGCGACGGAGGAATATGCGGGGCGCGTTGCGGTGTATTTTACCGTGGACGATTTGGAGTACTTGAGAAGGGGTGGGCGTTTATCGCGCCTTAAAAGCTTTATGGGTACGCTTTTAAGTATGAAGCCGCTAATCAGCGTTAATCCGGAGGGCTTTTTAGAGAATATCGAGTCTGTCAAGGGACGCAAGGCCGCGCTTAAATACTTTATCACCGAGATGGAAAACGGCGTGGATTTTGACTTCCCCGTGACCATTCTGCAAGCCGACAGCAGTCAGGATCTTGAGCTTTTGGCGGAGATGATTGCCGAAAGGTTTCCAAAGGCGACGATAAAAAAACAGGCGGTGGGTCCCGTGGTGGGCTGCCACTGCGGTCCGGGGACGATAGGTTTGGTTTTCACACGCCCTTTGAAATGATTTTTGGCCGCTTAAAACCACGAAAAGAATGCTCAATGCTCAATTCTCAATGAAGGATAGATTTAAGTAATGTACCCTGAACAATAGATATTGTGCGCTCAAAAAAACGCGACCGTCACTCCGCATTGCGCATTGTGCATTGAGCATTAAAAGGATACTATCTTGAATAAACTGAAAAAACTTATCGCGGCAGTCGCAATATTGCCGCTCATATTCCTTGCCGCGTCGGGGTGCGTGGAAAATCCGTCCGACACGCGCTATGAAAAAACGCGGACTGTGGTGTTCGGCGGCATAATGCCCTTTGAATTTTGGGGTTTAGGCAAAAATGCCGATAAGGCTCTTAATGAGATGCTTTTGTTTTTTGAAAAACTTGAGGCGCTTACAAATATCAACCGCGAGGGACCGTCCGACATTTTAAACATCAATTTGGCGGACGCGGGCAAAGAGGTAGAAATAGATTTTATAACTTTTGATATTATCGCGCAGGCAAAGCGGTATTATGAAGAAACGGACGGGGCGTGCAATATCGCCGCCTATCCTTTGTCGTATTTGTGGGGGATAGACTCCTACGGATATAATAATTATCGGGACGGCTTGTATTATGAAGATTGGACAGTGCCGCCGTCGTTTGCAAATTCGGATATTGACAGAAAGTTGCCGTTACCCGATCATGATGAAGTTTTGCGGGTAAAGGAGTTTTGCGACCTTGATAAACTGACTGTTTTTGAGAAAGAAGGGAAATATTATGCCAAAAAAGAGATAGCGGAGCTGATGATTGATTTGGGCGGTATATCCAAGGGCTACGCCGCGGATCAGTGCGCCAAAATTTGCGAAAGGAACGGCATAAAAAGCGCGAAAATAGACCTGTCGGGCAATTTGTACTTTGTCGGTTTGTACGAAAACAAGGCCGACTGGAACGTGGGGATATGGAATCCGTACGGGCCGGGGATATTCGACCCGCACAGCACGGACAATTACTTTTGCGCGACGGCGGCGGGGGCGGATATTTCGCTTGTCACCAGCGGGGATTATCAACGGTACCGTTATGCGGATAAAGAGGGCGGCGATTTGGTGGTGATTACGCACATAATAGATACAAAAACGGGGCTGCCTTACACCTTGACTTATAACGAGGGCAGATATGAAAACATCGCGGGAAGCGTGGTTTCGTGCACGGTGATAAACGGCAACTCCGCCTTTGCGGACGCTTACGCCAAGACCGCCTGCGTCATGGGGATAGAGACGGCGCGCGCGTTTTTTGAGGCAAACGGCGTAAAAGCGATAATGTTTACGTCGGATAAACGCGCGGCGTTCACTTTTGACGCGGAGCCGGTGCTGACGGAGGTTTATGACGTATACAAAAATTACACATATAGTGAATGCTCAATGCTCAATGCGCAATGCTCAATGAAGGACAAATTTTAAGTAATGTGCCTTGAAAGGAAAGCATTGATACACTCAAAAAAACTTGACCGCCATTGAGCATTGCGCATTGAGCATTGCGCATTAAAAACAAAGCATTTATTTAAGTAGAGGTTGTACATTGATTGACGAAAGCAAGATTGACAGGATAAAAAAGAGCAGGCCGTTTTCGTTGTTTGACATTATCGCTATTTCGCTTGCCCTCGCGCTTTGCATAGGCGTGCTTATTTTCTCTTGCGCAACAAGGGTGGAGGGCGAGACGCTTATTATCATCCAAGCCGCCGAAGGAATTACAAAGAGGTACAGCCTTTTGGAGGATCAAGAAATAACCTTGCACGTGGCGGAAGGCGATTTAATCGTTGTAATAAAAGACGGCGCGGCATATGTGAAGTTTTCGCCCTGCCGAGGTAAGGACTGTATGCGTATGCCCGCCATAAGGCACGCGGGACGGAGCATCACCTGCGCGGACCAACGAGTGTTTATTATAGTGGAAGGGCAGAGTAATTTTACGGTGATTAGTTAGTTTTCAGAGAATAGAGATCAGAGAATAGAGGTTAGAGGTCATATTAAAGAAAGCAGAAGGAGGGGGAAGGTGACAAACGGCACAAAACGAATCACAAGATTAGCCGCGTTTACGGCGCTTGCGTTGATTATGTCGCTGTTAGAGTCAATGCTACCGCCGCTCATCCCCATGCTGCCGGGGGCGAAAATGGGCCTATCCAACGTCGTAGCCCTTACCGCCCTGATAATCTTGGGCTATACCGACGCCCTGATAATCCAGCTTCTGCGCTGCGTCTTGGGCGGAATAATCACGGGTGGATTGACCGGATTAATGTTCAGTGTACCGGCGGGGATGATTTCGCTTGCCGCTATGATACTTTTGTACCGCTTTTTGTTCCCAAAAGTGTCGCTTATGGGAATCAGCTTTGTGGGGGCGGTATTGCACAACATCGTGCAGGTGGGTGTGGCATGCCTGTACCTTGGGACTTCGCAACTTATTGCCATGCTACCCTATTATGTGCTGGCGGGCATCGGCGCGGGGCTGTTTGTGGGGATTGCCTCATATTTTGTTGTCAAATATTTACCCAAAAAAATTTATATGTGAGTTATACAAGTTTTAATGCCATTGTGAATTTATTATTATTGTCATCCTGAGCGAAGCGAAGGATCTCAACCGCCAATAATGAATGATAAGGAATAGATCCTTCGCTTCGCTCAGGATGACAAAAAAATAAAGATAACAAAAAAAAGAACACAACGTAATAAACGCGAAAGCGAGAAATAAAGCGGTGCAAACAAACACCCACAATAAGGAGGAAAAATGGACTACAGATTCAGCGAGAGAATGGGGGGAATGTCAGGCTCGGCTACAAGGGAAATCTTCAAACTTCTCAGCCGCCCCGAAATCATCTCCTTCGCGGGGGGGTTTCCCGCCACGCAGTGCCTGCCGATAGCGGACGTGGCGCAGATTATCGCCGAGATTTTGAGCGGCGACATGGGGGCCCCTGCACTACAATATGGCTCGACAGAGGGTTTTAACCATTTCCGCGAGGAGCTTAAACGCTATGTCGCGGGCGCCGGCGTAATCGCCGAGACATTAGATGAAATTCAGGTCGTCAGCGGCGGCCAGCAGGGCATTGACCTTGCGTGCAAAGCTCTTTTGGACAAGGGCGATACGGTGCTTGTCGAGGACCCTACATACCTTACCGCTTTGCAGATTTTCGCATCCTATCAGGCGAATATCGTGGGCGTTAAGGCAGGCGAAAATGGCCTCGATATAGAGGATTTGACCGTCAAAATCATCAAATATAAGCCCAAAATCCTTTACGTCGTGCCCACTTTTTCCAATCCCACGGGCAATACCTATTCGATTGAAAACAGGAAAGCGATTGCTGAAATTACCTATAAAAACAACGTGGTGGTGCTGGAGGACGACCCTTATGCCAAATTGCGTTTTGAGGGCGAGCCCTTGCCTGCCTTAAAAACTTTTGACAGCGGCGGCAATATTTTGTACGTCACCAGTTTTTCTAAGGTTTTATCGCCCGGACTGCGTGTCGGCGCGGCGGTGGGAACCAAGGAGCTTATCCGCAAACTTGCGATATGCAAGCAGGGCGTGGACGTCACTACCGCCAATATTTCGCAGCTTGTCGTGGCGAATTACCTCAAAAAGGGGCTGTTGCAACCTAATATTGACAAGAGTTTGCCCATTTATCGCGAGCGCAAAAACGCGATGATAGCGGCGATTAACGCGTATATGCCCTGCGAATACAAGCACACCGACCCCCACGGCGGGCTGTTTATCTGGGGGAGCATAAAGGGGCTTGATATGGCAACCCTTATGCCCAAGGCGATCGAGCGCAACGTGGCATATATCCACGGCTCGGTTTTCCACGCGGACGGCGGCGGCAAGGATACGTTCAGGCTTAATTTCTCAAACGCGTCATTGGAACGGATTGAGATTGGAATAAAGGCATTGGGGGGAATGTTTAAAGAGGAGCTGGCGAAGAAGTAGGTATAAGGTATAAGACCTTTCAGGGAAGTATTCGTGGTCTTGCTTTGTAGCAGGTACAAGGATTAGGTAAAGGTTGGGTTGCGACCACCGGTCGTCCGTCGTGGCAACTCGGTGCAGATAAAAATACGCATATAAAAATACCGCGAAAGTATCACATATAAGGCTTGCTTTTTTTTCTGTGAAATAGTATAATACAATATGGGGAGGTAGGGGATATAAAACCGCCTCCTCATTCGCTGACAACGGGGCAAAAATATGAAAAATGTATTGGATACGCTTACAGAACGCGGCTTTATCAAGCAGGTTGTCTTCGAGGAAGACCTGCGCAAGTTATTAGAAACCGAAAAAACCACTTTTTATGTGGGGTTCGACCCTACTGCCGACAGTCTGCACGTCGGGCATTATATCGCTATCATGGCAATGGCGCACATGCAGCGGGCGGGGCACAAGCCCATAATATTGATAGGCGGCGGCACGGCGTATATCGGCGACCCGTCGGGAAGGGCGGATATGCGGGGCATGATGAGCGCGGAAACTATCGCCCGAAACGGCGAGTACTTCAAAAAGCAGCTGTCCCGCTTTTTGTCGTTCGAGGGGGCAAACGCCGCGATAATGGCGGACAACGCGGACTGGCTTAAAAACATTAATTACTTAGACTTTTTGCGGGATGTAGGCGTGCATTTTTCGGTCAACAAGATGCTCGCCGCCGAATGCTTCCGCTCGCGCATGGAAAAGGGCCTCAGCTTTATGGAATTCAACTATATGCTGCTGCAAAGCTATGACTTTTTGATGCTTTATAAAAAATTCGGGTGCCGTTTGCAGATGGGGGGCAACGATCAGTGGAGCAATATGCTGTTCGGCGCCGACCTTATCCGTCGTAAGGAGCGCGAGGACGCGTTTGCGGTAACCTTTACTTTGCTTGAGAACTCGGCGGGGGAGAAAATGGGCAAAACCCAAAAGGGCGCGCTGTGGCTGGACGCGAACAAGACTACCCCTTATGAATTTTATCAGTATTTCCGCAATATCGAGGACGCTAAGGTGGCGGAATGCCTGCGTTTGCTGACGTTTATGCCCGTTGCCGAAATTGAGGAGCTGACGCGGAACAAGGACGAAAGGATTAACGCGGCGAAGGCGCGGCTTGCGTTTGAGGTGACAAAGCTGATTCACGGCGCTCATGCGGCGGAGGAGGCGGGGCGGCAGTCGGTGGGCGCGTTCGAGGGCGGCGCAAGCGGCGGCGATATGCCCGTTAAAGAGGTCGAAGGCGACGCGGGTATGCAGGTGGCCGAGCTGCTTGCTTTGATAGAACTTGCCTCGTCCAAAACCGACGCGCGACAGCTTATCGCAGGCGGCGGAGTGCGGATTAACGGCAGCAAGGTATCCGGCTTTAACAGCATTATCGGGGACTATACGGACGATAACGAGTTTGTTTTGCATAAGGGCAAGAAGGGGCGGTGGAGGGTGGTTTTGAAATAATGCTCAATGCGCAATGCGCAATGCGGGGTGAAGGATATTTTTTATCAATGCACAATACGCAATGCACAACGCATAATTATATTGATATATTTAAAAAAATTTATCCGCCATTGCGCATTGAGCATTAAAAAAGAGCATTCTGCCTGCATTCCTAAGCGAGGTAAATATGACGGATAATATCATTATTGGTCAATCGGGCGGGCCTACCGCCGTAATCAACGCCAGCCTTGCCGGCATTTACTCCGCCGCACTCAAAAACGGCAAAGGCGGGGTTTTTGGTATGCTTAACGGGGTTCAAGGACTTTTGGAAAGCCGCTATATTGATTTAAAGCCGCATATAAAAAGCGATTTAGATATAGAGCTTCTAAAACGCACTCCGGCATCTTTTTTGGGTTCGTGCCGATATAAGCTGCCCGACGCTGCGCACGCTCCCGAGATTTATGAAAGAATTTTTGCCGTTTTAAACGAGTTGCATATAAGATATTTCATCTATATCGGCGGCAACGATTCTATGGATACCGTTTGTAAGCTATCGGATTATGCGAAAATCAATGGGCTACAAATCAATTTTATCGGCGTCCCCAAAACCGTTGACAATGATTTGCCAATTACCGACCATACTCCCGGATATGGCAGCGCCGCCAAATTTGTCGCCACGGTAACAAAAGAAATAATCAGGGATACCGAAAATTACGACATAAAAAACGTAACGGTTATTGAAACTATGGGCCGTCACGCGGGCTGGCTTGCGGCGGCCGCCGCGCTTGCAAAAGGGTGGGACTGCGAGGGCGCGGACATGATACTTTTGCCCGAAACGGACTTTTGCAAGGAGCTGTTTTTGGACAGGGTTTCCGAGCTTATAAAAAAGAAAAAAAGGGTTACGATTGTCGCTTCCGAGGGGATAAAGACGGCGGACGGCAGGTATATCTGCGACGTTGCGGGCGCCGCCGCCGCTTCTGACGCGTTTGGGCATAAGGCTTTGGGCGGCGCGGCTGCCGTGCTGTCTTACGCGGTTTCGCGCGCGTTTGGCGCGAAGACGCGGGCGGTAGAGCTATCGGTTTTGCAGCGCTCTGCGTCCCACTGCGCCGCGGGCGTGGATATCGGGGAGGCGTTTAGGGCGGGCGAATGTGCCGTAAACGCGGCGTTTGAGGGTAGCAGCGGCAAGGTTGTTATATTCGACCGCGTGTGTGATAATCCGTACAGTATTGATTATCGGTTGACCGACGTGCAAAACATGGCGAATTTAGAAAAGAAGGTGCCTTTTGAGTGGATTTCGGGCGACGGAACGTATGTTTCGGATGATTCTATTGATTATATCCGTCCGCTGATTCAGGGTGACTCCGATCAGGCGGGTCAGGTAATGGAGGCGGGTTTGCCGCGACATTTGATTCTGAAAGGGTAGAGGGGAGAGTGGAGTTAAGGTTTGGGTTAATAAAAGAAAAAGCTACCATGTCATCCTGAGCGAAGCGAAGGATCTTTAACGAAATTGCGTTATAAAGGAAACTGTTATGTACTTCACATACATAATAACAAACTGGGATAATACGGTGATGTATATCGACATGACAAACGACCTTGAACGTAGAATGTACGAGCACAAAAACAAACTGATTGACGGCTTCACAAAAAATACAATGTGAATAAACTGGTCTACTTTGACAGCACGACGGACGTTTGGGCGGCTATCGAGCGCGAAAAGCAACTGAAAGGCTGGCTCAGAAAACGGAAGAACGAATTGGTGTCGTCGGTCAATCCCGAGTGGGTGGACTTGTCCGACGGTTGGAGCCTGACTGTTTCTTAGCCCCATAAAGATCCTTCGCTTCGCCCAGGATGACAATCGCTTTGCCCGCAGTATAGCAAAAAAAAGCTACTATGTCATCCTGAGCGAAGCGAAGGATCCTTAAACTACATTTTTAGAGAAGGGAAACGCCATGTACCATGTATACATATTGACAGGGGCGGGGTGGCTAAAACTGGGCGAAAAGGAGGATTTTCACTTATGAATAAACTAACTTCGCGCACTTCGCTGAATATTTTGTTTGTCGCTTCATTGTTAAGTTTTTTCCCGCTTTCATTGGCGCTTGTCGCTATTTCAATGGATACTGAGCTTGGCGACTTTGTTGCAAAAACATGGGTTATGTATTTTGCATTGATAATTCCGATGTTTTCAATAATCTGCGCGTTTATCGCAAAAAGCAAAGGGATAAAATCAAGAAAAAACATTATTGCAGGATTTATTTGTTCGGCATTGATTGTTATGTTTGGTTCATTTGCAATTATCATGCGGGATTTTTATTCGTATGACTATTCGCTTGTCCATAAAGTTGAGCAACAAATTGATTTTAAACTTCCCGATAGTGGTAAATTATTCACGGAACTTTATGGCTCGAAATCGCTTGACGGGATAGTTGAAATTGGTATGAAGGAAAGCAAAGTAAGATTTACTTCTGAATCAGAAATCAATGACTTTATTGACAGAATAAAAAATAGCGATTTATGGACAACATCCATCACGGTACAGAACAAAGGTTTGCTAAATTTTTGGTTCCAAAATCGTCAATGCGATTATTATCTGATTTATTGTATTGAAACAGGTAAACATAATGCTTCACCGGGCTATTCCGGTCAATTTAACTTCATTTTTCTTGGCTATACAACAGAAACACGTATCCTTGTTATAGGCGAATATCCGCTTGCGATACAAGTTTAATATCACTCGGTTTTATACTGATAGACAAAAAACAAACAATACAAAAAAACATAAAGAGAGGACATAAAAAAATGGAACTGAAAATCACTAAAACGCAAAACCCAAAGACAAAGCCGACCGGCGCGCTCGGGTTCGGGAAGTATTTTTCCGACCACATCTTTACGATGGAATACAGCGGCGGCGAATGGAAAAACGCGCAGATAAAGCCGTATGAGCCGTTTATGCTTGACCCGTCGTGCTCGGTTCTGCACTACGCGCAGGGCGTGTTCGAGGGCGCGAAGGCCTTCAAAAACGCAAAGGGCGAGGTATTGACGTTCAGACTAAAAGACAACGTCGACCGTATGCTTGACAGCGCGGACAGGGTGTGTATACCCGCCTTCGACAAGGCTTTCGTTTTGGACGCGATAGAGCAAATAATCCTGATCGACCAAGACTGGATTCCCAGCGGAGAGGGCACCGCGCTTTACTTGCGCCCCACCATCATCGCGACCGAGCCCGCTTTGGGCGTGCGCGCCGCCGACCGCTACCTTTTGTACTGCATATTAAGTCCCGTGGGCGCGTATTACAGCGGTGGGCTGAAACCCGTGCGGCTGTACGTCGAGCAAAAGTATGTGCGGGCGGCCGTTGGCGGCACGGGCGGCCACAAGGTCATCGGCAACTACGCCGCGAGCTTAAAGGCAGGGGAGAACGCCAAGAAGCTAGGGTACGACCAGGTTATGTGGCTGGACGCCTTTAAGCACAGGTACGTCGAGGAGGTGGGCGCGATGAACATCTTCTTTATTTGCGGCGGAAAGGCTTTGACGCCCGCGCTTAGTGGCAGCATTTTGCCGGGCATTACCCGCCGCAGTATTATTCAGCTGTTGCGCGACATGGGAATAGAGGTGGAGGAAACCGCCGTGGACATTGTGAAAATGGCGGCGGCGGCAAAGAGCGGCGAACTGACCGAGGTGTTCGGCACGGGGACGGCGGCGGTTATTTCCCCCGTCGGCGGCTTTTGCTATAAGGGCAAGGATTATGTGGTGGGCGGCGGCGCGATGGGCAAGGTGAGCGAGGCTTTGTACGCGCAGCTTACGGGGATTCAGAACGGGCGGATAGAGGACAAGTACGGGTGGGTGAAGAAGTTGGGAGCGATATAGGTCTGTCTTATAATCTTTCCGCATTAGAGTATGATCGCGTATCAAAAATTATTGACTTACTAAGCCCGAAAATTCTATAATACTATATATACTATGAGGATCATTATACGCATTATTAAGGGTGCAAAAAAATGGCGGGTGCAGCTTTTTATAGCTACGGTCACCCTTTTTTTGGTGACGGCGATAAACCTTGCCACACCGCTGGCGGTCAAAAGATTATTCGCGCTTATCGCCGAGGACGGCGGCGGGAAAGCCATGGATATTTGGATTATTGCGGCGGGACTATTAGGATTATACCTGTTTAGGGTGTTGTGCCAGTTTTTGAACAATTATTGCGCGCATATCGCGGCATGGTATTCGGTCGCCGACACAAGAGTCAAGCTATATTCTCACCTGCAAACGCTGTCCATGAGTTATTACAGCGACAAACAGACGGGACAGCTTATGTCCCGCGTCATAGAGGATACGGCGAATTTTGAGATGCTTGTCGCCCACTCGTTGCCCGAATTTATAACCAGCGTACTCACATTTGCGGGAGTGTTTGCAATTATGTTTATACTCAATCCCGTGCTTGCCGCGTTCACCTGCATACCCCTGCCGCTTATAGTCTTTATTTCCGTTTTTGCAAGGAGGATGCACAAGCATTTCAGCCGCCGCCAAGTGATAAGCGCCGAGCTTAACGCGATGCTTCAGGATAACTTTTCGGGCATGAAGGAAATACAAATTTTTAACCGCGAGGAGTATGAGGGCGGCAAGGTGGCGGAGAAAGCCAAAATGCACGCCGCCCAAACCATGAAAGGTATATTTTGGGTGTCTACCATGTTTCCGCTTTTAAACCTTTTGTCGGGCTTAGGGACGCTTATCGTGATTTTTGCGGGCGGCTTGTTTGCGTTAAACGGCAACTTGGTCGCGGCGGACATTACAGTGTTTTTGTTGTATTTGGGGCTGTTTTACGCGCCCGTGGCGTCCTTTGCCCGCATTATAGAGGATATCCAGAGCGCGCTTGTTTCGGGCAAGCGCGTGTTTAGCGTTATGGACACAAAAAGTGATATAGCGGACGGGAATGACGCGGTGGAGGTGACGCGCCTAAACGGTAACGTCGAATTTAAAAACGTGAGCTTTGACTATACCGCCGACATAGCAGTGCTACGGGACGTTTCCTTCAA
>WRDI01000023.1 GCA_009783515.1 Bacillota bacterium
GCGAATATATGATAAACCGTGAAAACGGCAGCTTTGCCACGCCCTGCGCCACTAAATCCAAGGCCTGAAAGCCCCAAACCGACGGCCTTAACATAAATGACGCCGGCGGAATAATCGAATTTAAAACAAGGCCCAGCAAAGTAAGTAAAAAGTCAAGCGTCACTATCGGCAGCATAAAAACGTTGACGATAAAGGCGTAAGGCTGTACGTTGCTGAAGAAAAATATCACGGCAGGTATAAGCCCAAGCTGTATCGAGGCGGAGAGCGCGACAAACCTTGCCGCGATTTTTGGGAACCTAATCTTTTGCAACCCCTTAAAAAACGGCGAGTAAAACAAAGCCAGCCCGAAAACTGCGGAAATGCTCAGCACAAACCCCGCTTCGAATAGGAAAAACGGCGCGACCGTCACAATCAGGCAAAACGCAAAGCACAGCGAGCTTAACATATCCCGCCGCCGTCCGAACAAGAAGACCAACAGTCCGACCGTACTCATAGCCGCCGCCCGCAGCACGGACGGCGAAAACCCCGCGACAAAAGTGTAAAAAAGCAAGGCTCCCAGTATAATTCCCGCCGTCGCCCAATGCCCCACCCGCAATTTTTTCAAAACAAATGTCAAAAACGCGATTAAAACGCCCAAATGGAGGCCGGACACAGCCAAAATATGGCAAAGCCCCGCTGCCGAAAAGTAGTTAAACGTCGCCAAATCAAGATGGGATTTGTCGCCCGTGATCATTCCGTAGCACAGCGCGCCGTACTCATCGCCCATCGCATTTACAAGTTTGCCGTAGATAAATTCGCGGATTTTGATAAAAACGCCCGGGTCGCGTTCGCCCCTTTGCGTTATTTGCGCGCTTTCGATCGTGGCGGCGTAATGCGTGTTGTTCCTAAACGCAGACCCATATACCGTAAACCCATCGGTAAGGTACATAGGCGACACACAGTGATTCAAACTCACAATCGTGCCCGACTTAAACCCCTCGCCCCCACCGTCCCCGTCCTTTATGTACAAAAGCAGCCTTCCCGACACCCCATCGCCGTTAAGGCTGACGTTTTTTAGGTATATTTTCCGCGTCCCGTCCACGCTTACGTCCGTTTCGACCGTCCCGATTATCGACATCTCCTTATTATAATCGAGGTCGGCGACCCAAACGGCGTTTGTGACCAAAAAAGCGGTAAAGGCAAGGGCGCACACGGCGGCGCAAACGATAAAAGTCAGTTTTTTCAGCGCGTCCTTTTTATAATAAACGGCAAGTCCGACCGCCAAGCTCAGCACCAAGATAATCAAAGCCGCGCCCAACCACGCGTATACGGTGGTCACAAGCGCGGCAAACACTGCGCACAACAAAAACAAAGCGACTGTGAAATACGCCCGGAAATTGATTATCCTCTTGCGCTCTGTTTTGATTTCTTTCACTTGTATTCTCCGCTGTTTTAATGCTCAATGCGGGGTACTCAACGCTCAATGAAGGATAAATTTTAAATTAAAATATGACCGACATTGTGCATTGAGCACCCCGCATTGAGCATTCTTTACTGACCACTGACCACCACAATCTCCTCTCCCTCTAAAAACTCCGGCTTCTCCTCCTCCTTAATCACAAACTCGTTATATAAACTCACGCTGCCTTCTCCCCTGTTTTCGCCCCTCTCCGCCTCGCTGATAAGCCGCAGACTCTCAAGCAATTTATCGTAATCGGGTAGCTGCGCAATCGACTCTATCCTGAAACGTTTCAAAAACTCGTCCGTCGTGCCGAACAAAAGGGGCTTGCCCACCGCGTCCTTGCGCCCCACCACCTCGACCAAATTGTTTTTGACAAGCACGCTGACGGCGTAATCGCTGTCCACTCCCCGCACGCTTTCGATTTCAAGACGCGTGACGGGCTGGCGGTACGCGATAATGGCGGCGGTCTCTAAGCACGCGTTAGAAAGCGCTTTTTCGCGTATGGGATTGAGAATCCTCATCACCTCGGCGGCGTAATCGGGGTTTGACCCGAACTGAACCTTGCCGTTATAGCTGACAAGATTGACGCCGCAGGGGGCGGAATACTTAACTTTAAGCCGCTTGACCGCCTTATCGAGTTCGCTTTTTTGTAGCTCCAAAACGTCGGCTATGTCGTTAAGCCTCAGCCCCTGCCCCGAAACAAACAGCAGGGCTTCTAATACGTTGTCTAATTTGTCGATGTCCATTGTGTCTTCCTTTATACTATGTGCTTTTTCGCACAAGAGTGGCCAGTGACCAGTGGCCAGTGACCAGTATCGGTCGAATTTTTAATAAAAATATCCTCTCAAAATTCCCCTCCCTCGGAGGGGTGCCCCACGAACGCTTCTTCGATAGGGGGCGGGGTGGTTCACTTAATGCCCGATGCTCCAATCTTCTTCATGTGCTTTTACAGTTTCATCTTTATTTGGAACCTTTGCAAATTGAACCCTAAATTTTTCTTTAAATAATTCGTCGGATAATTTTTCCATCCAATGAATTACTCTTTGCGGCATTAGCGCATTCGGATCACTCACAAAAATTGTTCCATAATAAGGTTTTTCATTGTTCTTGTTTTTTAGTTCAAATACGGATTTGCCGTTTAATTGACAATCTCTTAACGAAAGATAACCATACCCGATTTCAATTCGCTTTTCTTTTAAATAGAAAAGATCCGCAATGAAAAAATCTATTTTTTGATTTTTCAAGTTTTCATATTGCTGTAAAAACAATTCACAATCAATATCGTCTTTTCCAATATACTCGTCTTCCGCTATCATGTGTTCTAAGGCGGGAATATTAAGCAAATCAAAATGGAAAAATATTTTTTCGCCTTCTTCATCGTTTGTTAAATTAAACTCAAGTCCGCTTATATCTTCTTGTTTATAATCGCCGATCTCATAAACTCCGTACCAATAATCCCAATGTCGGACATGAATATATTTTAATTTTTCGCCCATGTAATCACCCCTGCTATATAAGTTTCTAAATAAATCAGCCCTTTCACTGGACACTGGTCACTGGCCACTGGCCACTACTTCATCTCCCTCTTCTCCGCTCTCTGCCCTTTTAAGCACAATATCCCCGTAAATCACGCTTTGCTCGGCGACCAAAAACTGCGCCTTTAAAAGCTCTAATAACGCCAAAAACGTGGTTATTACCTCGCTTCTGTTAAAATCCCGCCCGAATAAATCGAAAAAACTGACAAACTCCGCCGTCAAAAGCCTGTCCTTTATGTAAGCTATTTTGTCCTCGACGGTAAAGCTGTCCTTGATAATGTGCCGGTCGCGAATTTCCTCCGCCCTCTGCTCCAGCTTCAAAAACACACGCGATAACGCGGACAAAAGCCCCTCCGTGTCCATGTCTTTAAGCAAAAAGCGCGGCCTCCCCACGGACTCGTCGGGGGCGCGGTACAGGATGTCCACCGTCTCGATTTCGCGCATTTTGACCCCCGCCTCCTTGAAAAGGCTGTACTGCGCAAGCTGCTGTTTAAGCCGTTTTTCGGGGTCGTCGTCCTCCTCGGGCGGCGCGGCGGGGACGGGCAGCAGGCTTTTTGACTTGATTTCTAACAGCCACGCCGCCATGGTGACAAATTCGGTCGCCTTTTCCAGGTCAAGCTCGTCGATTTGCTCCATGTACTGCATATACTGTTCGGTAATTTCCGAAATTTTGACGTCCTCTAACGAATACTTCGACTTGCGAATCAAATGGCAAAGTATGTCGAACGGCCCCTCGAAGTCCTTGAGTTTGACCGCGTAAAGACCGAGGGATTCTTCCTCGTCGCACGTTTCGATTCCGTCAAAGGGTTCGTTTTCGACAAAACCTATATTCAATTTTTCCTTTTCTGTATCCAAAGCGTCTCCTAATGCACAATGCTCAATGCGCAATGCGGGGTGAAGGTTATATTTTAATTTTTAGGTGTCCTCCTCTGTCGCCACCGTTCTCGTTTTTGTTATCCTTTTTTCTTTTGTCATCCTGAGTGAAGCGAAGGATCTATTCCTTTTAAAATATACATGAGATCCTTCGCTTTGCTCAGGATGACATTTAACCTAAAGGTATTCCAAAAATCCTCCCCCACAGCCACAGCAACCCCTTAAGCACCATGTCCGCGGTGTACCTAAAATACGTCCCCAAAAGGTCGAAGTATCGTATCACTGTTTCTCTTCCGGGGTCAAACCTTTGCACAATAAGCGACAGCCCGATAATCACGAAAAAGATATAAAGCCCGTATTTGCGCATAAACACGATAAACCTGTTGCCCGGACGGCAAAAACTCGCCAAGACGTTAAACCCGTCCAAGGGGAAAAAAGGTAGCAGGTTGAAAAAGCAAAGCGCTAAGTTTATGGACTGAAAATACCATAAAAACTGCATCAAAAACGAATTGACAGAAAGTGAAGAAAATACAAGCACCGCCATAAAAATTCCGCTCGTTATTATCGCCAGCGTAAGGTTTACGGCGACGCCCGCAATAGACACGGTGAACAGCCCTAAGCGCCGCTTTTTAAAATTAAGCGGATTGACGGGCACGGGCTTGGCATACCCAAAGCCAACTACCATAAGCATAACAAATCCTATTGGATCGATGTGCCGCATGGGATTAAGTGAAACCCTGCCGTTCATTTTCGCCGTCCTGTCGCCGTTAAGAAGGGCGACGTAAGCGTGCGCGAACTCGTGCAACGTTAATGCTGCCAAAAGTGCGGTTAAAAGCGCGACAAACAGCAGTATTTTCTGTGTCACGTCCAAATTCGTTGAAAAAACATTAAAGATCAAAGTCAAACTCTCCTGTACACAATAAGTGTTAAAAAAACGCCCACTCCCATGTTTGTTAATTTTAGCATTTTTTATCCCCCGCCGTCAATCAAAAAGAGGAACGAAAAAACATTCCTCTTTTTTATCCCCATTCATCCTTGTATTTATAGGTTGACTCATCCAGATTTGCTCAAAAAATTGAAAGCACTGCCACATAAAATGCGCATTTATTTCCCCCGGTTACGCATAATACCTTTTGCTTTATGGTAAAAAACAGGGTGTTTGCGGTCGTTTTCCGGTTTATCTCCGCCGCCGTCACGATTACGGGGTTGGTTTTGGGTAGCGGTCTGAGCGGCGGGCCGGCAAGGCTTTTGTCCTATACGGATCAAAGCAACCTTTTGTGCGCGCTTTACTTTGTCTATGCGGCGTCGCGGGCGGGATATGACGCAATAAAAAAGGGAATGAGGGGAAGCGCGTGTTACTCCCCCGCTTTTGCGGGCGGAGTTTTGGTCACAATACTTTTCACCATGATAATTTTTTGGGGTGTGCTGGCGCCAAACACAGGCGGGCAGCGGCTTTTGGGCGCGGGAAACCTGATACTCCACACCTTTTCCCCCCTGCTCATGCTTGCCGATTACGTTATGTTCTGCCAAAAATGCACGTTAAAAAAGCGCGACACTTTGGTTTTCGCGCTTTTTCCCGTAGTTTATGTGGCGCAGTCGCTGATTTTGGCGGCGTGCGGCTTTGTTTTTTATACCAAGGACGGCATCCAACACCATTATCCTTACCTTTTTATGGACTTTAAGGCGATAGGGTTTTGGGCGGCAGTCGCCGTCACCGTCATTTCCGCAATGTTTGTGGGCGCATCCTTATTACTTATTTTCGTCAACAACAAGGATTTTCGGCGGCGGCAGAGACTCGACACACATTCATGATGTCTTCGATAATCTTATGCAGCAACAAGCCCTGCCCGTAGTCTTTGCATTGTATAACAAGGTCAGCATTATCTAAAGCATTCAGAGTAATGTGAATACTTGTGTTCTCGCGCAAGTTTTTAATGGAGCGTTTAGCAGCCTTACCTTTTGAACCGGTGTTTTCGGCCGGCACGATTTCCTCTCCGCATTCCGTATTATTGTCGCCTTTTATAATTCGTCTATCGTTAATATACAAACCAAAGTCCAAAATATCCGAATAATTATATATCCGCGGATAAACCATGTTTTTAAGATCAGATGGAATTATACCGAGAAACCATCTCTTATGTATGTTGTCGATAACAAAATTGCCGCAATTTTCAGAAATAAAAACTTGCTTGCAAACTACAAATTTATGTTGCGACCAAAGATTATTATAAAACGCCTTTGTCGCCTCTTTTCTTTTTTGTTCGTCCTTGTGCCTTACCGACCCGTTTTCCGTACCTTTTGCCGTTATATTTACGTACACTATTATCCCGACCGCGCCCGCAAGCATTGCGATGCCCGCCGAAATCATCAGAATTATATGCAATACCAACCCTAAAACGATAAGAGAAACGCCCGCCAAGAAAATGGAAATCATACACACAGCCTGTACGACGGAATATTTTGATTTTTTTAAATTTGCCATAATTTTTCCTTTCGGCGCCGTATTACCCTGAAGGGTGATATAATTATACTGCAAACGATGACACAAGTCAAACAAATACGGCAGTATGCTTACGCAAGTTGATATTTATTTCCTGCTAAAATACAAGGCAGGAGGTAGCGATATGACCGTCAATAAAGCCGTCGCTTTAAGAATCAGCGAATTACTGCACAAAAATAGGCTGACCCAATATCGGCTGGAAATAAACAGCGGCTTATCTCACAGCAGGATAGGCTGTATTTTGCGGGAAAAGAACAAGACCGTTACGCTTTCAACGGTTATGCTTTTGGCGCAGGGTTTTGGTATGAGCTTGATTGAATTTTTAGACAATCCTTATTTTGCTTTCGACAGGTTGGAAATCGAATAATTCCTGCCGCTCTGTTTTTTTCTTTGCCTACATTGTCAAATCCCTCGCCTTGCATATAGCGATAAAGGCTTTGGCGGTGGCTACTGCGTCGGTAAGTGCCCTGTGCGCGCCTGTGTTCACGATTCCAAAATGCGCGGCAAGGTCGCCAAGCTTGTTTTTGTCAAGCGATAAATGCTCCTTCGCCAAAAGATAAGTGTCCAGCCGTTTGTTGTCAAAAAATATCTTTTCTTTAAGCGCGTTGTGCGCCAAAAAAGGAAAATCGAAGCTCTCTGAATTGTGTCCTACTAATACCGCGCCATCGAAAAATTTGAAAATGTCGGGCAACGCCTCTCCAATTAAAAGCGCGCCGGCGACGTCCGCGTCGGTGATTCCCGTCAGTTTGGTGATTCTTTCGGGAATAGGGACCTGCGGGTCAATGAAGCAGGAAAAGGTCTCGGATAAACGGCCGTTTTTTATCCTCACCGCGCCAATTTCGGTGATTTTGTCGTTTATGCGGTCAAGGCCGGTGGTTTCGATGTCAAAAATTACAAATTCGTTTTTTACCAATATTTCGGGCAAGCCGATGGCTTGGGCGGCGGTCGGGTCGGAAGCGAAAGCGGACAAACCCTCCGCAAATATGTCCGTCTGGGAAAATTCCGTATATGGCTGCGGGAACACGTTTTTATATTTTTTAGGGACGCTAAGCTTCAGCCTGTTGACTTTAAAATCCTTCGGCAATTTGCAAAGCGACAGCCGCCGCACATAAAAATTCAGCGCGCCGCCTTCAAAAGCGTTTGCCTCTGCCCTCCCCTCGACAACGACCTCCGCGCCGTCATTAAGCGTGCGGAACTTATCCACGGCCTTGTCGGTAGCAAAATAGACGCAGGGGATAATCCCCGTGCCGTCGGTCAGCGTAAATTTAAAAAAATTGGGTTTGGGCTTCCCGTCTTTCGCCCCACCCTCCTTCGGCTTTCGGGCAATCTCCTTTAAGCCGCCGACCCGCCCGCATAAAAAGGCAGCGGCGTCCCCCGCGCGGGCATCGCAGATATAAGAGGCGGGGTCGAGGATAGCGTAACCGACAAGCTCTCTTACGTCGTCTACGCGAATAAAACGCCCGCCGCCCTCGTCGAATGAAAAAGCATCCTCCGCCTCGCCAAAATCCTCCTCCGCTTGGGACTTAACCACCGTGATTTCTATGTTTTCGCAGTAATTTGAGTTTATGTAATCGTTTAGTTCGCGCATAAGATTATCGCGGGACATAAAGCTGTCAAACGCGCTTTCCTTCATCGCGATTTGCACCTTGTGAGCTTGTTTTTCATCGTCGTAACCGTAACTTACGTCGCTTTTAGAAACGCAGCCCCGCAGCGAGGCGTAATAATCGAAAAACTCTATAAGGGCGCGGGTGAAAAAGCGGGGGTCAAAATGGCTTTTTATAATTTGTACGGCGACCTTTAATTCCGTTTCCGCCGCGATTTGCGTCGCCCTTGTTATCTCTTGGACGCGTAGAACCGCCTCCCCGTATTTATCCTCCGGGCAGACAAAGTGAAATTCGGCGGTCTTGCTGTTTGTCAAAACCTTGACCTCTTTTAGGCGCAGGTACGAAAACCGCCCGTCCGAATATTCGTTAAATTTGTCTAAAAATTGGCTCATGTTCCCTCGATAGAGAATAGAGGTTAGAGAATAAAATTATGGTGGTTTTTATAAAATGGTATACGAAGTTATTTGTTGATAGGAATTTTTAGCGGACAACTTTACCAAAAATTTGACCGCCAATCTAACCTCTATTCTCTAATTTCTCTATCCTTAACCAATTCCATCAGATACTCCAAAAGCTCCCCGCCAAACTCACGCTTTAGCGCATACTCCACCGTCGCCTTGACATACCCCAGTTTGTCGCCGCAGTCGTACCTTTTGCCCACAAAGTCGTATACATACCCACGTCCCCTTTCGCACAGGGCGTTAAGCGCGTCGGTCAGCTGCAATTCCCCGCGATTGGGCGAGAGTTTTTCTATTTCACCATAAATTTCCTCGGTCAAAACGTACCGCCCCAACGCGGCGTAACGCGAGGGGATCTTATCAAGCGGGGGTTTTTCTACAAAGCCGACGCATTTTTTCAGCCTCTTGATGTCCGCCAAGCCACATTCATGCCCATCAATCGCCCCGCACTCTTTTTCGCCGCCTGCCACATCGACAATAAGTTTGGCGACCCCATACTTGACTATCGAATCACCAGCGAAATACTGCGCCCCCGCAATCGACGCGCCAGCCATCTTATAAGCCTCAATCAGCTGTTTCATGACGGGCGGGTCGGCGCAAATTACATCGTCCCCCCACGCAAGGCAAAAGGGCTCGCCGCCGGTAAAGGATTTCGCCAAATAAACGGCGTCCGCGCTCCCCTTGGGCTGCGGCTGATAAGCATAAGCGATATTCAAACCAAAATCCACGCCGCGCACAAGTTCGGCAAGTTCCACCTTCCCCGATTTTTGTAGCATATCGATAAGCGCGGTATCGCGCGCAAAATATCTTTTTATCGCGTCCTTATTTTCGCCCAAAACCAGCAAAACATCGGTTATCCCGCTTTTCGCTGCTTCTTCAACTATGTACGACAGCCCCGGCATATCGACGATGGGCAAAAGCTCCTTGGGCAATGCCTTGGTTATGGGTAAAAACCTTGTCCCCAATCCCCCGCAGGGGATAACGGCTTTGGTGATGTGCATTGTCTTTCTAACACCCCGTTTCAATTATTTTAGTGCGCAACGCACAATGAAACAACGCACAATGACTGTCGAATTTAATAAAAAACATCCTTCATTGTGCGTTGTGCATTGTTTCATTATGCATTCTCTCCTACTGTTTCTTATAAATAATCCGCCTGCACGACTCGCACACGCAGTACCCCTTGCCGCTAAGCGCGGAGGAATTAGTCTGCGAAAGCGCTAAGCCGCACCCCCGGCAGGAAAAGGTCTTATCGTCGCGGTAGACCTCCACAAACGCCGGGTATATGCGCTCGTGCGTCAGGCTTTTGTACTGTTTCATGATTTCAGGCTCGATTTCCGGCTCCAATTCCTTCAATCGCGCCTTAAGCCTATTGATTTCCGGCTCGATTTTGCCGCGCAAAACGTCCTGCCGCTCCTTTGCGCGGGCGTGAAAATCGCGGATTTTGCGCCCCCGCTCGCTGGCGGCGGCATAGGTCTTGACAACGCCCTCGGCGCGGTTTTTTTTGTCGGAGATTTTGCCCTCCATCTCGCCAAGCCGCTTTTTAAGCTTGTCAAGGTCGGCGATTATCGCGTTAATATCCTCCTCCGAGTCCTCAGAGGAAGCCGCCGATTCTATGCTTTCCATGCGTTTTTGCGCTTCCTCAAAGTATTTTTTGCCCGACGCAAAAAATTCAAGCAATGCGGCGGAGGCTTTTTCACTTTCCTCCACCGTCTTGCGGCAGGCGGCGAATTCGTTTTTCGCCTGCTCGATTTTTTTGGCGTCCTCGCTGCGTTCGACAACGTCCAGCTGTCTCCGCAGCTTTATGTCGATGTCTTGGTATTCTAAGAGTTTGTCGAGTTTCATGGTTATCTCCTTTTTTCAGTGCACAGCGCACAATTACATTGATATTATTAAATAAAATATTTCCTTCATTGTGCGTTGTTTCATTGTGCATTGTGAATTGTTTCATTTTGCATTATCCTGATATTTCAACGCCCTCTGCGCCGTTTTTAGCAGTTTTATATTCTCTTTTGTCGGTTTATATCCTTCCAGACTCTCGCAAAGCCGTATCAGCCGCGCTTTCAGCAAGTCGTCCTTTTGGCGGTAAAACCTGCCGAACTGCGCCTGTATGTTACTCAACCTCTCACTCCCCCGCGCCGCCCTTATCACGTCGTAAAACTTGCCCCTTTCAAACGCGGTAATATCGTGCGTGATTTTGTACCCTATCCCCCCCAAAAACCTGCGCACAAATGGGACATCGGTTTGAGGCTGTAA
Source organism: Bacillota bacterium (assembly GCA_009783515.1). Lineage (GTDB taxonomy): Bacteria > Bacillota > Clostridia > Christensenellales > Pumilibacteraceae > WRAF01. The sequence goes on from WRDI01000023.1 coordinate 10,668, forward strand.
AATAAGTGCGGCGTTTCCCTTATACCCCATCAAAAAGTCGGCTATCGTGGGCCCGCCCATACCCCAAAGGGCAATAATATCGGGCATAACGGGCTTATCCATGCCGCAATTCAGCACACTTAATCCGTCGCCGACCAAAAATTCCACGTTGCCGGCGCAAGTGTTTTTTCTCGCCTTTTCTAAACATTTTTCGCTTATGTCCGACGCAATTACCCTATCCGCCGTTTTTGCGGCAAAGGCTGCCACCCGCCCGTGATCCGTCCCTATGTCGGCAAAGAGGGCACAGGGGGTTATGAGGGAACAGACTGCTTCTAAGCGTTTCATTTGTGTACAATCACCCCCGTCTGTTTAATGCGCAATGCTTAATGCTCAATGCTCAATTATGGTCATGTTTCTTAGAGCGTACAATTTTTACCGTTCAGGGTACATTACTTAAAATTATCCTTAATTGAGCATTACGCGCATTGAGCATTGAGCATTCTATTACGCACTAAATACTACTGGTCAATAAACTCCTTCAGTTTCTTGCTCCTCGTCGGGTGCTTTAACTTCCTTATCGCCTTTGCCTCTATCTGTCTTATGCGCTCCCTTGTCACCCCAAACTCCCTGCCTACCTCTTCTAATGTACGCGAGCGGCCGTCGTCAATGCCGTACCGCATACGCAAAACCATCTCCTCTCGTGGAGTAAGCGTGTCCAAAATCGCCAAAAGCTGCTCTTTAAGCATACTGAAGGTGGCGGAATCCTGCGGCGCGGTCACATTGCTATCCTCGATAAAGTCGCCCAAATGGCTGTCGTCCTCCTCGCCTATCGGGGTTTCAAGCGACACGGGGTCAAGGGAAATGCGCTGGATTTCGCTTACCCTTTCTGCGGAAATACCCATTTCGCGCGCTATTTCCTCCGGCTTTGGGTCGCGCCCCAATTCCTGAATAAGATACCGCGTAGTGCGCAGCAGCTTATTTATCGTTTCCACCATATGCACGGGGATACGGATGGTCCGCGCTTGGTCGGCAATCGCCCTTGTAATCGCCTGACGAATCCACCACGTAGCATAGGTCGAAAACCTAAAACCCTTGGTATAGTCAAACTTCTCCACCGCCTTCATCAGCCCTAAATTCCCCTCCTGAATCAAATCTAAAAACAGCATTCCCCGTCCGACGTAACGTTTGGCTATGGATACCACAAGACGGAGATTGGCTTCGCTCAGCCGCCTTTTTGCCTCGTCGTCGCCCGCGCCCATCCTTTTGGCAAGATCGATTTCCTCCTCAATACTTAAGAGAGACACGCGCCCTATGTCTTTTAGATAAACCTTGACGGGGTCGTCGATACTAACGTCCATAAAAAGCTTGTCTAAAAGCGGCTCTTTGGCGACGTCGGCGGGCGGCTCGTCCACGCTGACGTTGTTTTCGGCAAGTAAACGGAAAACCTCCTCCATTTCGTGCGCGCTTGCCTCATAGACGACGGCGAGTTTTTCGCCCACCTCGTCGTAGGTGAGTTTGCGCTGCTTGCCCACGGCGATAAGCCGGTTTACCTCTTTTTGCAGTTTGTCGCTAAGGGCAATGCGCTCGTGGGCACGGATAACCTTGATTTTGTTTTTTTCCAAAATCTTAAGTACCTCGTCCATCTCATCGGCGTTTGCAGTAAGCTCGACGGCTATACGCTGTCCAACGTCGTCATAAGTAAGGGTGCCGCCCTTGCCTTGCCGTATAAGTACTTTGACGGCCTCTTGCAGTTGTTCGCTAAGTTTCATGTTTCAATTTCCTCCCTTAGTATCGGACATAGTTTTTCTTGTATTTTGTTTTTCAGTATAGTTCAAAAAGTAAATCGTTGCAAGGAGATTTCCAAAGGGGGGACTCAACCTCCAAGAAGAACGGAACAAAACCGCGAATGTTCTTAAACAGAATCCTCAAGTGTTTCCCTTTTAGTGCCCGTTTCCCACCCCAAAAATCAAGATTTTTGGAGAAGAGGGGAAGAGCGGGCGACGCTTTTGGGGCACGTAAAATATTCCATTTCCACCATATTCAATTAATAAACCCCCATTGTCATTATTTTTCAACCTTTACATTTCACCCTTACATTTTCCTCTTTATTTCCTCTTCAAGTCGTTGATTTTACGGCTGAGCCGATCTATGTCTTTCAACAGCCTAATATCCTTTTCTTTGTTGTATTGTTCAGTAACTGCAACGAGTTCCGCCTCTAACAACGGTCGCTTCAGATTGTTAATGCAATCCCCGTACTTCTCCGCCCCGTCGCCCGGCTTAAAATCGTAATTTAGGAGTCTGTTTACGGTTTCCTCGTCGCCCTCGTCGAAAAACGAATATAACTGCCCGGGCGAGTAATTAGGGCGTCTTCGCGCCTCGCATATTATCCCAAACACTCGCCGCGACTCATCATCCACGAGTAGCGAATAAAAATCCTCACTTAAGTCGGCGTAGGGCTTGTCCGCGCTCAAACTTGCTAAGATAAAATCCTTTGACTGCGCCGTCGTCTTATCCCCTTCCGTCCTTTCGCGCTCGGTCTTTGTCGTATATACCGGGGCGGGCGGCGGCGCGTCCTCCGGCTGAACCAAATCCGCCTGAGTGAACAGCACCTTCATAGAATAACCCGTGGCGGCTTGGATGATTTTAAGGTATTCCTCGCGCTCGACGGGATTGTCCAACAATTTAACCACGTTTACGGCTTGCACGGCAAACGCGCTTTTTCCGTCGGGAGTACTTAGGTCATAAGACTTTTTAAGGCTTTCAATCTTAAATGCGGGCAGAGGCAAAGCCTTCTCCATAAGCCGTTTAAAGCCCTCCGCACCCGTCTTGTTTACCACGTCGTCGGGGTCCATCCCTTCGGGCAAGACCACGACCTTTACGTTAAGCCCCTCGCTCGTCAAAATGTCCAAGCCCCGCAAGGTCGCCCGCTGTCCCGCGCTGTCGCCGTCAAAGCTTATGTACACGTTGTCGCATAAACTTTTTAAGAGGCGCGCCTGTTTGTTGGTCAAAGAGGTGCCCATGCTTGCCGCCGCGGTGTCGAACCCCGCCTTGTGCAGGGCAATCACGTCCATATACCCCTCGCAAAGGACGATGTACTTAATACCCTCCTTTTGCTTTTTGCGCTTGACAAGGTTTATGGCGAATATGGTGCGGGACTTATCAAACACGGGGGTCTGCGAGCTGTTGCGATATTTTGCGAAGTCACCGTCCTCTAAAATCCGACCGCCGAAAGCCACCACGTCGCCGTTCTGGTCGATAATCGGCACCATAAGTCGTCGGGCGAACACGTCGTAATGGCTGTCCGCTTTTTGCGCGGCGATTCCCGCGTCGCGCATATCGGCGTATTCATACCCCTTGTTTCTTAAAAAGTCGATTGCCGCTTCAAAGCCGGGCGAGTATCCAAGCCCGAATTTGGCGATTAACACGTCGTTTATGCCGCGTTTTGTAAGGTATTCCCGCGCTTTTTCCCCCGCCTTTGATTTAAGGCTGTCGTAATAAAATCTTGCCGTATCTTTTAGCAGCGCGAGTAAAACCTGTTTTTGCTTTCGTTTTTTTTCGCTGTCCGCCTGCTGTTCTCCCTCCCTCTCCGGCACGGTCATGTTAGCGGCTTCCGCCAAAGTCTTTATCGCCTCGAACTTTGACATAGACTCGATTTTAGACAAAAACGTAATCGCATTGCCGCCGGCAGAGCACCCAAAACAGTAAAACATCCCTTTGTCGGGTGAAACGGTGAATGAGGGCGTTTTTTCATGGTGAAAGGGGCAGCACCCCCAGTACGTCCCGCCCTTTCGGTTAAGGCTCACGTATTTCGAAACTAAGCCCATTATATCGGTTTTAGAAAGGAGCGTGGCTATCCACTCGTTCCAATCCGCCATTTTTCACCCGTTTTGTTCGTCTATATCAGCCGTAAATTATATTATAGCATATATATGCGAAAAAATGCAACCTTTTTAATGCTCAATGTTCAATGCTTAATGCTCAATTAAGGACAGATTTAAGCAATGTATCACGAATATTAAGTTGTGTTATGAAAAAAATTCGACCATCATTGAGCATTGCGCATTGTGCATTGAGCATTGTTAAAGCTCCCAATTCTCCGGCACCGTAATCTCCTTAAACACCCGCACCGCATACCTATCGCTGAACATGGATATATAGTCGCAAATCCTCTGCTCCTTGCTTGCGTCCAATTTCAGAATTTTTTCGGGTAAGGCGTCAAAATTGTCAAAAAAGTGCTTATACAAAAACCGTATCATGTCTATCGCCTTGCCCTCCTGCGTTTTTGCCAAGGAGGCGCGGTACACTTTTTCAAACAAAAACTCCCTTAGCCCCTCCAAAAGCCGGTTAGTTTCCGCACTCGCCGACACATACGGACGCAAAAAACTGTTATGTATTATGTCCAAAATCATACGGTTGATACGCTCGCCGTGCTTCGCCCCAAGACCACGCAAAAACTCCGCCGGTATATCGCTTTCCCTGATAATCCCGCCCCTAATCGCGTCGTCTATGTCGTGGTTTATGTACGCAATGCGGTCGCTCCAAAACACGACCTTGCCCTCTAATGTGGCGGGGCTGCCCTTATTGGTGTGGTTGAGTATCCCGTCGCGCACCTCAAAGCACAAATTCATGCCCGCCCCGTCGTTTTCTAATACGTCGACGACGCGCAGGGACTGCTCGTTGTGCGCGAAATGAGTAAATTCGTTAAGCGCCTTTTCGCCCGCGTGACCGTAGGGGGTGTGCCCCAAATCGTGCCCCAGGGCGATTGCTTCCGCCAAATCTTCATTAAGTCTCAGCCCCCGCGCCAGTGATCGGGCAATTTGGCTGACCTCCAGCGTGTGCGTAAGGCGGGTGCGGTAGTGGTCGCCCTCGGGGGACAAAAACACCTGAGTCTTGTGCTTTAAACGGCGGAAAGCCTTGCTGTGTATAATCCTGTCGCGGTCGCGGGCATAATCTGTCCGCAGCTCGCACGGCTCGACGGGTTTTAGCCGCCCCTTTGTGTCCTTGGATTTTGCGGCAAAGGGGCTTAGTTCCCTTTCCTCACGTTCGAATATATAGCTTTTAAAATCGGTCATAGGCGGTGTCTCCTTATCAATCGACCGCGTCGGGTTTGGCTCTTTTCTTTTTTACATATCCCGCGATTATAAACGGGACGTGGATTAACACCATCAGAACCAGCGCCACCCCTATAAGCGTGAACAAATAGGCGTAATATCCGTTATCTAAGTTTAACAGCGGCAGATTGTCCATAGGCGGCCCGACCACATACAAAAAGTTTGTACCGTAAACGCTTAAAATACTGTTTACCCAAATACTGAAAATAAACACCGCGCCCAAAAGCAGGAGATTTCGCAAAAACGCAGTTAAATTGATTTCGATTTGTTTGGTGGCAACAAGGTATATAGCAAAAAATATAAGCATCGCGTGGAACATAAAGCTTGTCCATACCTCGGGATTGTCAAAATTCACCCCCACGGTAGGTATTAACAGCGCGGCGGTCGCGCCCACAGCCATAGTCGGAAACAAAAAGGCAAGCGTAATTTTTCTGACCCTTTCGTTTTTAACAAAATAAACAAACAAAAGAAAGAATATTTGCATCGAGCATAAATGAAAGGGCAAAGAGCCGGGATTATATACGCCGCCGCTTTCCGTCACGTTAAAGTGCATAAAGATTTTCGTCAGCTCCGAAACCGCGCACGCCATCAGACAGCCAAACAAGACCCTCCTGAATTTCCACTCAAATTTTATGGATAGAAACACGGTAACGGCAATACCGACGGCGGATATTGCTAATAAAACAAAGTGATTAGGGGTAAACATTTTTTTCCTCCAAATAGGGTATTATTCGTAGGGGCGGCCATCGGCC
>WRDI01000024.1 GCA_009783515.1 Bacillota bacterium
TGCTTGAGCCTGCTTGCGCTCCACTTCCGTCAATTTTACCCTGTGTTTCTTGTTCATGTTTATACCCCTTTGGTTTGATGAATATAGTATAACATGAATATTTAATTGTGTCAAGCAACTAGTATTAGCCGCATTTTAGCATTACTTCGCGTATTCCACGCTGCGCATCTCGCGTATGACGTTAACCTTGATTTGCCCCGGGTAATCCATCTCGCGCTCGATTTGCCGTGCTATTTCCTTTGCCATAAACAAGGTGGCGGCGTCGTCCACAACTTCCGGCTTGACCATAATGCGGACCTCGCGCCCCGCCTGTATAGCGAAAGATTTTTCCACCCCCGCAAAGCTGTTGGCGATGGTTTCCAACTTCTCCAGCCGTTTGACGTAATTTTCAAGCGACTCGCGCCTTGCCCCCGGCCTCGCTCCGCTGATCGCGTCCGCGCACTGTACGATGACCGCCTCCATCGTCTCGGGCGGGATGTCGTTGTGGTGCGCCGCAATGCAGTGGATAACGTCCTTGTTCTCGCGATACTTTTTGGCTAAATCCGCGCCGATAGAGATGTGTGTGCCTTCGACCTCGTGGTCTACCGCCTTGCCTATGTCGTGTAAGAGACCCGCACGCTTGCATAGCGCCACGTCCGCGCCAATCTCCACCGCCAACGCTCCCGCCAAATACGACACCTCAAGCGAGTGCTTCAGCACGTTTTGGCCATAGCTTGTGCGGTATTTCATCCGCCCCAACAGCTTAACCAAATCGGCATGTACACCCATCACCCCAGCCTCGAAACAGGCGTTCTCCCCCATCTCTTTTATCTTAAAATCAAGCTCCTTGCGCGTTCTTTCGACAATATCCTCGATCCTCGCGGGGTGAATTCTCCCATCGGAAATAAGCTTTTCAAGCGCGATACGAGCGACTTCCCTCCGCACGGGGTCAAACCCGGACAGTACCACCGCTTCGGGCGTGTCGTCTATAATTAGGTCTATCCCCGTCGCAATCTCCAGCGCCCGAATGTTGCGCCCCTCTCGCCCGATTATCCTGCCTTTCATCTCCTCGTTAGGTAGCGGCACGGCGGACACGGTGATTTCGGACGAGTGGTCAACGGCGCATTTTTGCACCGCCAGGGACACGATTTCCCGCGCCTTGCCGTCGGCTTCCTCGCGGGCGGCAGCCTCGATATCGCGCACCATTTTGGCGGCGTCACGCTTTGCCTCGTCCTCCATCGCCTCGATCAGCTTAGCCTTGGCTTCCTCCCTCGTCATCATCGCCGTTTTTTGCAGTTGTTCCTCGATTTCAAAAACTTTCGCCTCGGCGCGGGCGCGAACCTCCGCAATCTGCGCCTCCTTGGTTTTTAAATCCTCTCGAGTTTTTTCAAGCGCCTCGATTTTCTTGTCTAAGACTTCTTCTTTTTTGCCTATTCCGTCCTCTTTTTTGTCTAAGTTCTCCTCGCGCTGGGCGATACGCTGCTCGCCCCGCCTAACCTCGTTTTGGCGGTCTTTCATCTCCTGCTCAAACTCGCCGCGTTGCTTTAAAAATGCTTCCTTTGCTTCTAATTGCGCCTCTTTGCGCAGGTTTTTGGCGTCGGCAATCGCCTTTTCTAAGATTTTTTTCGCGTCCTCTTTCGCGCCCGCCATCTTTCGCTTTGTAATAACGATATAGATTGCGACGCCTATTGCCGCGCCAAACACCAGCCCAAAAACCGGTAGCAGGACGTACCAAAGAGTTTCGGGGGCGGCGAGGAGCGACGGCATTAAATTATTTGTCATGGGTTCCTCCTTTTTATTATGGACTTGCCACACTTTTGGCGGCAAATCGTTTGTTACTTCGGAAAGCGTTTATATGCGTTTTTGGCGTAATTTTAGGCTAATTGCGCGCGGAAAAAGCCTTTCCCGTAAGGCTCACGGCACTAACAAAAAAAATTTATCATAAACGTCAAATATTTACTTCCTTAGTAATATTTGTGAGTGTTCGTATTTTCTTATTTTGACAATTCGGCATAAAAGGATTGAACGGCGTCAACCTTTTCGATAATTTAAACTTTTTTGTACTCATGGGTAATATTATGCTATTGTTCAATATTTTTGCCGAATAAAACAATAACAACCGAGCGGAATTAAGGCTAATTACCATGGATCCCATCTCGGAAGAAGAACAAACTTTCACCGTATATAACTTTACCACAAAAAGACAGACAAGTCAAGCAAACATGTGGGGGGTAGACGCTTTTTTTTGAGGTATCAGGTATTAGGTATCAGGTAATTGTGGGGTGTTTAGGAAAGATTAGCTACTGATTTTTTATATCCGATGAATGACGGCGAACTTAAACATTAAAATTGACCCTTACCTGATACCTGATACCTAATAACTGATACCTGATAACTGCCCCCTACTCTTCCTCTCCCATAGCCATGCCGACGCTTTTCCCCACCGCCAAAGCGCGCACTTTGCCCTCGATTTCTGCGGCAAATTCCGCTCTTTGTTCCAACAACTGCTTAATCGCGTCCCGTCCCTGCCCCAATCTCTCCTCGTTATAGCTAAACCACGACCCGCTTTTTTGGATAACCCCAAGCTCGACCGCCATGTCCAAAATAATCGCCTCGCGGCTGATGCCCTTGCCGAAAATCATGTCGAATTCCACCACCTTGAAGGGGGGCGCCAGCTTATTTTTGACCACCTTGACCTTGGTGCGGCTGCCGATTTGCTCGCCGCCCACCTTGACCGGCTCGCCCTTGCGCACGTCAAGCCGCACACTCGCGTAAAACTTCAAAGCCTTGCCGCCCGGCGTGACCTCCGGATTTCCGTAGCCCGCCATTTTTTCGCGCAGCTGGTTGATAAAAATTATGCAGGTTTTGGTCTTGCTGCATACACCCGCTAATTTACGGAGTGCCTGCGACATAAGCCGCGCCTGAAGTCCCATGTGCGATTCGCCCATGTCCCCCTCGATTTCCGCCTTGGGGGTCAGCGCGGCGACGGAGTCGATGACGATAACGTCTATCGCCCCCGACCTTACCAAGGACTCGGTAATCTCAAGCGCCTGCTCGCCGTTGTCGGGCTGCGAAATGTACATATTTTTAAGGTCGACGCCCAAATTGGTGGCGTAAAGGGGGTCGAGGGCGTGCTCTGCGTCCACAAAGGCAACGGTGCCGCCCAATTTTTGCGCCTCGGCGATGATGTGCAACGACATGGTGGTCTTGCCGCCCGCCTCGGGACCATATATTTCCACTATGCGCCCGCGCGGCACCCCGCCTATCCCCAGCGCGAGGTCAAGCGATAGGCAGCCGGTAGGTATGACGTCCACCACGCCGATATTGTTTTGGTCCATCTTCATGATGGAGCCCTTGCCGAAGGTCTTTTCAATCTGGATTATAGCGTCCTCAAGCGCCTTCGCCTTGTCCTTTTCGGTCATTTGCGAGAAATTGACCTTTTCTTTTTTGTCCATGGTTTTTTATATCTCCCTATGTGTTTGTTTATTGTTTTTTTTCGATTCACGATGATAGATGCTTAATGCGCAATGTCGGTCAAATTAAGTCAATAATGGCTTTCAGTGTTTCTTTTACTCCTTCCTGAATAATTTCCCCTCTTCCTTTCTCCGCATCAATTAACAGTTTTTTTATAACAACTCTTTCCCTATTAGCCGCACCCACATAACACTCCCCTACCGCGCCGCCCTGTACCAAAGGCCCCGCGTTGCCCGTGGTGGCGACGGCAATGTCCGCCCCACTCTCCAACAGCCCCTGCAACATATCGCGCAGTACTGGCAAAGAAACCGCTCCGAAAGCATCCAAATTCGCCTTTTTTACGCCCAATCGTTTCGTTTTTGATTCCGCAGAATAGCACACAAGCCCCTCGTCGAAATATTCGCTTGCCCCCGCCACTATCACTATCGCCGCCGCGACCGCTCCGCCCGTAAAGGATTCGGCGGTTTTGAGTTTCAGCCCCGACTCACGCAATAATTCCCCTATTTGCCGTGACAGCAACAAAATTTCGTCGTTCATGCTTTGCCCTCCGATAATTCCCCTCCCTCGGAGGGGTGCCCCACGAACGCTTCCCTGACAGGGGGCGGGGTGGTTTGATGGTCATGACGGCATCGTAGGGGCGGCCACCGGCCGTCCGAATAAATATTAACCGCAATAAACCACGTTCTATGTCATGCGCCGCATTACCCCAGTCCGTTTGCGGGCGAACAGTGTTCGCCCCTGTCCTGAGCGAAGCGAAGGATCTCAATAAACCCCAACGCGGACGACCGATGGCCGCCCCTACGGTTTCGTTTCGTCCCCGCTTCCGCATTCGGCACATTCGCACTTTGCGCTTTTACCGTTTTCCTTAAAGACACCCTTGTTTTTGATAATATAATTCGCCCCCGAAATAATCGTGAGAATTGTGGCAACAAATAAAAGCGCAATGCCTATCGCGTAAAAATTATTCGCTATATAGCCATGAAAGTTTGAACTTAATAACCAACGGAATTTCAATTCCATTTCAGAAATCGACACGCACGGAATCAAAAACAACAGCGCCGCCATCTGAAACACCGTCTTGACCTTACCAAGCTTGTCCGCCGCCAAGACCAACCCCTTGCCGCTCGCCACTATCCTAAAACAACTGACCATAAGCTCGCGGCATAATATTATCATGGTAAAAACGGCAATAAGTATCTGAAAAAACGTTGACATAGAGTAAATCCACGAGGGAAAATCCGTTTCCACCGCCACGGCGATAAGCGCGCACGCCACAAGCATTTTGTCGGCGATGGGGTCCAAAAACTTGCCCAATGTCGTGACCTGGTTGTTTTTCCGCGCCAAATACCCGTCCAAAAAATCGGTAAACGCCGCCAGTGCGAACACCCCAAGCGCGGCAAAGCGGCCCCACGTAAATGGGATAAAAAACAGCGCGACAAACACGGGGATTAAAAGTATCCTCAAAAACGTGAGTTTAGTGGGCAGGTTCATGTTAAAATCTCCTTTTTTATAAAAACTTTTCTATAATGCACAATGTTCAATGCTCAATGAAGGTCATATTTTAATATTAAATTTGACCGCATATAATTCCCCTCCCTCGGAGGGGTGCCCCACGAACGCTTCCCTGATAGGGGGCGGGGTGGTTTCCTCGCTTGGGGGCGGGGTGGTTCTATCCGAGCAAAGCATTTATATACTTTCTTTCCTATCACTCATCAAAACCACCCCGCCCCTGTCAGAGAGGTCTTCGTGGGCACCCCTCCGAGGGAGGGGAATTGCGCTAAACCCATTTTATTCAAACCCAACCTTTCCTATCAAATCATATCCCTTCCACTCCGTAATCTCCACCCTGTACACATTCCCCACATCAACATCGTCCGCCTTAAAGTATACCAATGGGTCTACGTCGGGGGCACTCATGTAAGTTATGCCATAAAACAGCCGCTTGTTATAATCTATCCCTTCATACAAAACGTTAAAAACTTTCCCCACATAAGAGCGATTATACTCCACCGCAACCTCCCGTTGTGCCGCCGCCAATGCCTTTAACCGATAATTCGCCGTCTTTTTGTCCACCCTGTCCGGCAATTTTGCGCTGGGTGTGTCCTTTTCCAAACTATAAACAAAAAACCCCGCATGATTAAGCTTGTATTCCCTCACAAAAGCAAGCAGTTTTTCAAAATCCTCCTCCGTTTCGCCGGGGAAGCCGACCATAAACGTCGTCCTGATAATAATGCCCTCTATTTCCCTCCGTAACCTATTAATCAGCCTCTTGATGTCGTCGCTATTCCCCCGCCGCCCCATAAGCCGCAAAACCCTGTCGCTGATATGTTGAAGCGGAATGTCGATATACTTCACCACCTTGTCGTTTGCCGCGATTTCCCTTATCAGCTCGTCGGACACCAATTCGGGATAGCAGTACAACAGCCGTATGTGCCGTATATCCGTTGCAGACAAACCCTGTAACAGCGGCGCAAGCGAGGGTTTACCGTATAAGTCCGCCCCGTAGCGCGTCACGTCCTGCGCCACCAAAACAAGCTCCTTAATCCCCCTTTGCGCCAAATTTTGCGCCTCCACGGTCAGAGACTCAATACTGCGCGACCTGTACCGCCCGCGAATAGAGGGGATTGTACAGTAAGTGCAATGATTGTCGCACCCTTCGGCAATTTTTAGGTACGCATAAGCGGCGGTGGTCAGTACACGTCCTTTGGGCTCCGTTTCGTCCGTCGCGGCATTGTCGAATACCCTTTCGCCTTCATACAGCCGTTCTATGACCGATAAAATATTATCATACTCCGCAACACCCAAAAACGCGTCAACTTCGGGCAGTTCCCCCTTTATTTCGTCAAGGTACTTTTGCGGCAGGCACCCCGTGACAATTAGCTTTTCCAGCCTCCTTTTCTTATGTTCCGCCGCCGTCAAAATAGTCTCTATCGCCTCTTTTCTCGCGCTTTCGATAAACGCGCAGGTGTTGATTATTATGATTTGCGCCTCGTCCTCGGTCGTCAACATAAACCCGCCGCTACTTAACGCGAACAGCATTCTCTCCGTATCCACGCGGTTTTTGTCGCAGCCAAGGCTTATTACGGCAATAGTTTTGTTTAGGTGTTTTATCAATGTTTTGTCCTTTGTCTTTAATGCACAATGAAACAACGCACAATGTCAGTCAGATTCAAATTAAAATATGCCAATGTAATTGCGCATTGAACATTGTGCATTGTTAATACTCTCTCCCAAAAAACTCCTTAAACATCTCTCGCGTAAGATACACTTCCCGCGGCTTGGTGGGACGGTTGATGTCCATTGAACCGATAAAACCCAATCTTTCCATTTGGTCGATAATGCGCGACGCCCGCGCGTACCCAAGCTTAAACCGCCGCTGCATCATCGACGTCGACGCCTGATTTGTCTCAATTACCTTGCGCGCGACATCCTCTAAAAGCGCGTCATACCCGCTTTCGTCCGCCTCGTCCTCCCCGTCGTCGTCCGCCGCCGCCTCATCTTTATCGCGCATTATCCGTTCCTCAGCGTCGTCATAAAAGTCCTCGGGGTTGTTCTCGTTGACAAACTCCACTATCGCCTCGACTTCCTCCTTGGTGACGTACGCACCCTGAATACGCTTCGGGTCGGCAGCGTCAATGGGGGCGTACAGTAAATCCCCCCGCCCAAGTAGCATTTCCGCACCGCTTTGGTCCAGAATAGTTTTGGAGTCCACCGCGCTCGACACCGCCAAGGCGATGCGACTCGGGAGGTTGACCTTGATTGTGCCCGTGATGACGTCCACGGATGGCCTTTGCGTCGCCAAAATCAGGTGAACGCCCGACGCCCTCGCCTTTTGCGCGATGCTTAATATGTGTTCCTCCATTTCCTTTTTATAGCCGCCTATCATAAGGTCGGACAGCTCGTCCACGATTATCACAAGGTTGGGCATTCTTTCGATCTCGCCGCTTTTAACATTAGGTAAGGCGTTGTATTCGCGTAAGTTGCGCGTGCCGCTTTTAGCAAGCAGCTTGTACCGCTCCTCCATCTCCTCACGTACCCATTTAAAGACGTTGATGGCGTGTTCGCGCTCGTTAATTATGTTATTTATCATAAGATGGCGAAGGCCCTTATAGGCGGGAAATTCCACCCTTTTGGGGTCGATTAAAATCAGGCGGACTTCGGCGGGCGACGCCTTATAAATCATGCTGACAATCAAGCAGTGCAAGCACGCGCTTTTGCCGCTGTTGGTAGAGCCCGCGACCAAGAGATGCGGCATATTTTCCAAATTGCAGACAATGGGCTTTCCGGCGATGTCCTTGCCGATACAAAGAGTCAGATGCCCCGCCGCCTTAGTAAATTCCTGCGCCTCTATCATGTCGCGGAGGGCGACCGTGCCTATGACGCGGTTGGGCACCTCTACGCCCACGGCACGTTTGCCGGGGATGGGCGCTTCGATGCGGATGCCGCCCGCGCTTGCGAGTGAATAAGCGATGTCTGCCGACAGCCCTTCCATCTTTTTGACAGTGTAACCGGGCGGGACTTCCAATTCGTAACGGGTTACGGCGGGTCCGCGGGTAATCCCTATGACTTTAGCGGGAAGCTTAAGGTTTTTAAGCGTTTCCTCCAAGAGGGCGGCGTTTTTCTGAAAGTCCTCGTCATAGTCTTCGATGGCGGTGGAGCGGACGGTCAAAAGCTCGGCGGGGGGCGGAATATACCTTGCACGTTTTTTACGCGGCTTGGGAGGGGTGTTTGCAGCTGCCTGCGACATATAATTTTCGATATTAATTTGGTTTTTGGGATCGATCTTTTTGTCTAAAGCGGCGGCACGGTCGGTGAACGAGGGCGTCGGCTTGTGTTTGATATAGTGACCTGTATAATCCTCCTCGTCCTCCTCTCCGCCACCGCCGACCTGCCATGTTTCTAAGGGCTTTTTGGACGGTGGCAGGAGAGTGGAGGCAATGTCAGTTTTAGGAAGGGGTGATTGGGTCTGGCGTTCTTCCTCGTCCCATATTTCTTCAAAATCCAGCTCCACTTTTTCGTCATATTTGTCGGCGAGTTGAGTTTTTTTCACACCTTTTATGAGATATTTTTCATCATCTTTTTCGTTTTCGTCTTTTTGGTAACTGTCGGTTTCATCGTCATATTCGTCTTTTTCGTGCTCTTCTTCATTGTCATCTTCGTCAAACCCATCTCCGATACCCGATACCTGATACGAAGCAAGACCACGAACACCTCCCTGCTCGGTCTTATACCCGATACCTGATACCTGCCCCCCTTGCTCCTCGTCAAACTCTATTTCGGCGGTATCAAAAATCGGATCGGCAACGAGCGACACAAAGGGCTTGTTCTTAAAATACTGCGGCTCATCTTCTTCCGACTCACGGGCCTTTTCGTCCTGTCTTGCCTCTCTATCCCGCCGCCATCCCTTTTGCTTTGCTTCCGCCTGCCGTCTCTGTTCCTCCGCTCTTGCCTCGATTTCGCTACGCGGCTTTAACTCGCGCCACGGCTTCTGTTGCTCTGCCGCAGGCTCACGCTTTTCCTTTGCGGTTTCAGTAAATGGCTGGAAAGGCTCGTATTCTTCTTTAAAATACACGCCTCGCGGTAGCTCCATGCAGTCCCGCCCTGTTTTCTCCGCTTCTTGGCTTTGCGCATTTTGCGGCTCGTACGACTTTTTCGAGTACAAATCCGCACCCTTACCTTCCGCCGCCTTGTCCGCCTTTGCTTTTTCCGCCGTTTCGTCGCAGTTGATTATCTCGGACGGGCTGTAAAACTTTATCGCATTAGGCTCCGGCAAATCGGGCGAAAATCCGCCCTTTCCGCTTACAAACTTATCGGCTTTCCTCTTTTCAGTGGTAAAATCATAATCGTCGTCCACAAAATTCCCCTCTATCGGCAGGGACTTAGGGCGGCTCTCCTCTTTTTTCGCGTCGCTTTGCGCGGCGGCGTCGATTATTTCGCCGGCGTAAAAAACGGGCAGGGTATCGGGCGGCGGCGCAAAAACCACCTCGGGCATCCGCTTTTCGTCCGATTTTTTATAGGCCGCATTCTCGCGTATGTCGGGCGCGGCGATCACCTGCGAGGGCATTTGCGGCGGCGTTTGCTGGGATAACGCACCACGCGTAGTTTCGTGACTGATATTCGTTTTGCCCAAAAACCTGTCCGCGCTCGCCTTGCCAAGCTGCTCCACGTCACCGAAAAGCACTTGTTTAGCGTCTATCCGTTGCTTTTCCTCCCCTGCCTCATCCCCTTTCATCGTGGCAAAATAGTCGCTCAGCTTCTTGACTGCCTCCGGTCTTTGCGGTGGGACTTGCTTTTTTTCGCCGGCAATAATATCGGTAAAAGTTCCCGACTCGGCGGTTTCCTTACGCTCTTTGGGCATAATACGACCGATATACAGCCCGTTGTTGACGACCGGACTTAGCGGCGCGGCATCCACCCCTCTCCTTTGAAAATCGGATCCGCCGCCTTTGTTTCCGCCTTTATTCTTTTTGTAATCGCGCTTATTCGGCGGCAGTTTTTTCCGCGAGCGCACCACATCCAAGACTAAAAGCCCCAAAAACAGCGCAAGCAGTCCCGAATAAAATATGTAAGCTCCCACCTTGGAGAGGGCGAGTTTTACGGCAAAGGCGAAAATCCCGAAGAATATCCCGCCCGCAGTCTTTGCCTCCGCGTGGTCGTAAACATTCGAAATATAATCGCCCATGGATAAATCAAGGTGCGCGCTGCTTGTGATTAGCTGCAAAAGACACAAAAACAAAAAGCACCCGGCGATAATATACGCCGTTCGCTTTTTGCCCAAGGCTAATCTTTTTTTAAACAACAGCATAAAGCCGACGGCACCTAACGCCAAAAACGCGGCGTAGGCAAAAAACCCCAAAAGCCCCGTCATAAGCTCCTTTATAAGCATGCCGCCTATCTCGCTGAAAAGATTTGTGAAAAGGCAAATTACGAAGAAAAACGCCACAATTATCAATATGATGCCCGTGATTTCGGCGTGGCTTGATTTTTTTTCGCCCTGTTTTTTGTCCTTACCGCGTTTATTTTTATCTGCCATTTATCCGCTCCGTGTTTTGGTATTAGAAATCCCGTGCATGGGTTCTCATTCAACGTCCCGTATATACAGACACGCCGTTTTCCGCATATTGAATTATTATACCACACACGGCGTAATTTTTCAAACGTTTTGTAAGGAAAAACAAAAAATAGTAGCCAGTGAACAGTAGCCAGCGGCCAGTGAGGGTCAGATTTATAGAAAATTGACGAACTAAAACTCAATGGACGACAAAAAACGCAGGGACAACCGATAGTCGCCCCTGCATAATAAAATTATTTTTCTAAAAAAACAAACTTCCCTGTGCGCTGTGCACTGAACACTGTGCGCTGTCTAATTCCCTTCCGCCCTCTCTTTCGCATACGCCGCCGCCACCGCCGCCGCGATATTGCCGGGGGCTTCCTCGTACCGCGCCAACTCGTAAAAAAACTTACCGCGCCCCTGCGTCATCGACCTTAAATCCGTCGAATACTTAAAAACCTCCGCCAAAGGAGCCTCCGCAGATATAACTTGAATCCCGCCGGAACCTTCCACTCCTAAAATGCGTCCGCGCCGCCTGTTCAAGTCGCCCATAATGTCCCCCAAATAGTTATCGGGCACACGAATTTCCAAGGACATAATAGGTTCCAAAAGTACCGGACCCGCGTCCTGGCATCCTTTTTTAAACGCCAAACTCGCTGCGATTTTAAACGCCATTTCCGAGCTGTCCACGTCGTGATAGCTTCCGAAATACAGCACCGCTTTCAAATTTACCACCGGACAGCCCGCCAAAACGCCGTTTGGCAGACACTCGATAAGCCCTTTTTCCACTGCGGGAATAAAGTTGCGCGGCACAACTCCGCCCACGACCTCGTCGCCGAATTCAAAATCGGCGGTAGGGAGCGGCTCGAAACGAATACAGACATGCCCGTATTGCCCGTGTCCGCCGCTCTGCTTTTTATGCTTGCCTTCGGCCTGTACGGTCCTTCTGATAGTCTCGCGATAAGGGATTTTAGGCGTCATAAGTTTCGCCTCCACCCCGAACTTACTCTTTAATTTGCGCACCAAAACATCAAGCTGGATTTCGCCCACGCCCTCCAATACCGTCTCGCAGGTTTCGCGGTTTTTGATAATATTAAACGTCGTGTCCTCCTCGCGCAGCTTCGCAAGGCCGGTGAAAACCTTGTCCTCCTCGCCCGTCGTCTTGCTTGTCACAGCCATAGACAGATTCGGGCGCGGGAAAGGAATGGGCGGGAATTTAATTTTTAGAGCGGAATCGCAAAGCGTGTCGCCCGTAAACGTCCCCAAAAGCTTGGAAAACGCACCGATGTCGCCCGCATGCAAAACGTCCGCCGGCTCCTGCTTTTTGCCGCGCATAACAAACACGCCGCTGATTTTTTCGCTCTTGTCCTGTGTGGTATTTATGAGCGCCGTCGCTCCTTTGATACACCCGGACATAACCTTAAACAGGTTAAACCGTCCCACAAACGCGTCGGCGATGGTTTTGAACACGCGCACGGATACGGACGCATTGTCGTCTGTCTTTATTAAAACCTTGCCACCCGACGCGTCCTCCGCCTCCGTCACCTTCCCAAGCGGCGAGGGCATAAGGCGCGAAATCTGGTCCATCAGCGTCAGTACGCCCTTGTTCTGAGTCGCGCTTCCGCACAAAACGGGAATCACGTCGCCCGCCGCAACGCCTATTTTTACGCCCGAAACAATCTCGTCTTTCGTGAGCGGCTCGCCCTCAAAGAACTTATTCATGAGCTCCTCGTCGTTGCCCGCCGCCGTCTCGGTCAGCTCGTCGTGCAGTTTTCCGTACTCCGCCTTATACTCCGCGGGGATTTCAATTTCCGCCCGCCCGCTTGCGGTATAGTTATACGCCTTGCCCGACGTCAGACTGACGTATCCCTGAAGCTTTTTAGCCGTGTCCAAAATAGGCAGTTGCACGGGCACGATTTTACCTCCATATCTCGCCTTTAAAGCCGCCAGCGCGCCCTCGTAAGAACAATTTTCCTTGTCCATCTGATTGATGAAAACAAGGGTAGGTATCTTGTTTGCCACGCAGTAATCAAGCGCCTTTTCCGCGCCCACCGCAATGGTCGGCGAGGCGCCCGTCACCACGACCGCGCAGTCGGCGACGCACATTGCGGCCGCAAACTCGCCCTCGAAGTCGAAAAATCCGGGCACGTCGAAGAGGTTGAACTTTACGCCCTTGTGGTCAAGGTTGGCGATAGCGAGCCCGATGGAGATTTTGCGCGCGGCTTCCTCGGCGTCATAGTCCATGACGGTATTGCCGTCGTCGATTTTGCCCATGCGGTCAATCAGCTTCGCGTTAAAAAGCATAGCCTCGCACAGCGTGGTTTTGCCCTCGCCGCCATGTCCGATAACAGCGATGTTTCTGATGTTTTCAGGTTTATATTCCGGCATAAGCCCTCTCTTTTAATGCGGGGTGTTCAATGCTCAATGCATAAGTACAATGAAAGTTGGGGGGTTAGTGCAATGGGCAAACTACACCGATATTTTCTTCGTTTGGTTATTATAGCATACATAGGAACAAAATTCAAAACATTTTACCCCGCCTTACGCAAATGAAGTATAAAAACTTTTTGACGGACAGGCAATAAGACCATGCCAAGAAGCATTCGTGGTCTTGCTTCGTAGGCCCGCCCCTACAAGACTGTATAGATACGATATTCATGGCTTTAACGCAACCGTAGCCCGTCCGCCATATAGCCGGAGAATTTTCGCTCACTAATAAATTTGACCTTTATTACGCATTGCGACATTGAGCATTTTTATTCATACCCTTTCTTCTGCGACAACCCCCGCTGCCTGTCATAGTTTTCCTTGTTTTTGTCCAAATAAATTTGGAACAGCTCATCTGCGGACAGTCCCCCGTCGATGCACATGCCTATGTAAAAATGCAGTATGTCCACAAGCTCCTCCTTGACGGCTTTTTCGTCGACGGGCTTTGGGTTTTTCCACCACTTATAATTAATTTCGTTCAAAAGCTCGGCGACCTCGTCGATAAGCGCGAGGCTGCGCTTTTGAATCCACTCCTCTTTGGTAAAGTTAAGGCTGCGCTTTTCGATGATGTAATCGTTAAGCTCCTTCTGCATTTTGAAAATCGTGTCTAATTTGTCCATGTTTTTGTTTTTCCTTCGCGTTTTTATAGTCAGGTATCAGGTACCTCAATTCCACTCCGGCTCGACGTCCGGCTTTTTGCCCAAATACGCCAGCGCGGGAACGCCCGCAAACAAATTTTGCGCAAATTTGTTCACACTCGCAACGGAAACCTCGTCCACCTCTCTTAATTTTTTGTCCATATCGTACAGCTCGTCGCCCAAAAGCATCAATTTACCCAAGGACAGCATTTGCGACTGCGAATTCTCCTGATTGAACACCATCGCCGTCTTTAGCTGCATTTTCGCCTTCTCAATCTCGCCCGCCGTCGCGCCGCCGCTCACTAATTTGTCGATTTCGCCGCGCACGCACGTGAGGACCTTGCCCGTGTTGGCGGCGGAGTAATTTACGCAGACCAAAAACGCGCCCGCGCCCACATAGACGGACGGCGCGGTGTACACGGAGTATGCTAAGCCCATTTCCTCGCGCACCTTTTGGAACAGGCGGCTGCTCATCCCCCCGCCAAAAAGCATATTCAAAACAGACTGCGTCGCCGAATTTTTGTGGTTAAACTCGATGGAGCGGAAGCCGAGCATAAGGTTACTTTGTTCGAATTTGTCGTCGATTCTGACGCTTTTGACCAGTTTATAGCCGTTTTTTTCCTCGCCATCGCACCTTTTGGCGGCGGGCAGGCGGGGCAAAAAGTATTCGCGAATAAGGCGGTCGGCGGTTTTCGCGGTAATCCCGCCCGCAAAAGACACGACGATATTTTCGGGGCAGTAATTACTGTCCTTGTACGCGTCGATATCCGTTTTTTCAAAGCGCAAAATGTTTTCTTCCGTGCCGATAATCGGGCGCGCCAATGTCCCGTCGTAGATTGCGTCGGCAAGCATATCGAAGCACACGTCCTCGGGCGAGTCCTCCGTCATGTTCAATTCCTCGACAATCACGTTGCGCTCGCGGTCAAGCTCCACCTTTGGGAAAACGGAGTCCAAAAAGATATGCGAAAGAAGCGAAAAACACTCCTCCGCCTTGTCCTTTAGCGACTTAAAGTAATAGCAGGTGCAGTCCTTTGACGTAAAGGCGTTGACGGCGGCTCCCCTGCTCTCAAAGCTTTCGGCGATTTCCTGCGCGCACAGCTTGTCCGTGCCCTTGAAAATCATGTGCTCGATAAAGTGCGAAATGCCGTTGTTCGCCGCGTTTTCTTTGCGCGAGCCGGCGTTTATCCATATCCCCGCCGACACGGAATGCGCGCCGCTTTCCTCTATTACAGCCCGCAACCCGTTTTGGTATTCTAATTTTATTGCCATAAGTTTTTCCTTTTTGTGTTTGTTGTATTGCTTTGTATTTGTTATTGTCTCACCAAAAAATGTTATTATCCGACAGAGCCTGACTGACGGGTGTAATATTCAGCCCCAAACTCTTGATCTTCGCGATAATATCCCCAAGCGCGTCAATCGTGGCGTAAGTGGGGTGCATAAGCACTAACGTCCCGCCCGAAATATTCTTGATTGCCCTATTGAAAATCAGCGTCTTGTCCTTGTCCCGCCAGTCGATGGTGTCGTTTGTCCACATCACCGTCTGGTACCCAAGCTGAGCCGCAACCTCGAGCGTAACGTCCGAAAACGAGCCCGACGGCGGGGCAAACAGCGTCATGTCTATGCCCAAAATGTCCTTGACAAGCGCGTGGGTTACGGCGATTTCCTCCCTGTTCCTTTCCCGCGATATGTTTTTGTGGTCCTTGTGATAATACCCGTGGTTGCCTATCTCGTGCCCCTTTTGGTAAATCTTTTTCAGCATTTCCTGGTTTGCCACCGCCCACGAGCCGCCCACAAAAAACGTGGTTTTGACGCCCTGCTGCTCAAAAATGTTGAGCATGGAGTCTAAATACTCCGTCCCCCAGTACACATTGACCATCAGCGAAACGTTGGTTTTGCTGCCGCCCTTATAAATCGCCCGCGGTTTTCCCGACACCGCCACCACCCCGCCCGACAGCGCGACGGCAATTACCGACACTATCACAAGGGCAATCACAACGTTGCTTATCACGTGCTTAAATAAAACATGGCTTTTCATCCCTATATTTTATTCGCGGCAAAATGAAATATTAACACCAATGACAAAGTATTAAAGTAAAAAATCAGGGATATTTCAAGGAGCAAAAAAACTAATGTCGGTCCTCTTTTGCCCACTTTTTCTAAAAGTGGGTCGTTGCGAGGGGGTTTCCAAAGGGGGAACACAATCGAAAGTGTTCCCCCTTTGGTGCTCTTTTGGTTACTTTTGGAGCATTCCA
>WRDI01000025.1 GCA_009783515.1 Bacillota bacterium
AACCTTCCGCGGCACGTCCGAGGGCGTCTGTTTGCCGCTATAAAAACTTGCTTAACGCGTACATAGCGCTGCTACGCCCGCGTTTCGCAGCCTTTTATATCAATCAAATACCTATCCCTTATTCGACCACGTTAGGTTGGGAAATAAGTCTATTATAAAAACAAACGACGCCCTAACCGATATAAATAACTGCATGCCAAAACAAATGACGACGACAACTACTCACGACTATCCACGACTACCCACACCAAACCCAACCGCAAGCGGAGCGTTTATGATCGTCGAAAGTTTTTTGGTTTTTTTGGGCAAAATCTTTTGTTTCACCTCTTTCGTCAACAACAAGGGGTCGTTTCCCAATCCTTTGAGCGCGGAAGAGGAGCGAACATATCTTGAAAAAGCACGGTCAGGCGATTTAAGCGCACGCGAAATGCTTATCCGCCATAATTTGCGCCTTGTCGCCCACATCGTTAAAAAATACAGCAACGCGGGCGAGGCGGACGACCTCATTTCCGTTGGTAGCATAGGGCTTATAAAGGGCATAGAGTCCTTCGAGTACGGCAAGGGCAGCCAGCTTGCCACCTACTGCGCCAAGTGTATCGACAACGAAATCCTGATGTACATACGCTCCAACAAAAAATACCGCGGCAACATATCCTTGTGCGAATCCGTGGGCGTGGACAAGGACGGCAACGAAATCACACTGATGGACATCCTGCCGATTAAGGAGGACAGCGTTTTTGCTAAGGTCGAGAGCGGGATTGTGTTTGAGAAGATATGCGAGATTATCGAAAGGGTACTAAGCGGGAGAGAAAAGGAGATTATTCTCAAGCGGTACGGGATCGGGCGGCGGGCGATGACGCAGCTTGAAATCTCGGGGCAGCTTAATATTTCGCGGTCTTACGTGTCGCGGATAGAAAAGAAAGCGATCGGTAAAATCGCCAAGGAAATCCGCAGCGACAGGTGAGGGGATGACAAAATTAGAATCGTCACGAATGATTGGCGCCGCCAAAAATCATATATAGCACAGATATTATGGTGGTGATTTTTGATAATATTGCGATATGTTATTAAATCGTCTGATAAGTGAAAAACTTGAAACTATACGAAAAGAAAAATGGCTGGGCGTTTACACGCTATGCAACAAAGCCGTGATTTCGTACGAAACGTATAGAAGTATCCGAACAAACAAAAACAAGGATATTTACATAAGAACCTTGCTGATTATTTTGCGGGCGTTAGAAGTCAGACCGTGCGATTTTTTCGGCGATACAATCTTCAACGGCGACGAATTGGATATTGATTTTAAGTAAACTGTTCATAATTTCAAGTTTTGTCGACATTTTCCAAAAATTAAAGGCGCAAATCCGCTGTTTTGGCTTGATATTTTGTGGGGATTGTGCTATAATACCGTCGAGATGGTCGCGCAGCAGCGCGCTAAAACGCGAGGAAAGTCCGGGCACCTGAGAACAACAGTGCCGGTTAACTGCCGGTGAAGGCGACTTTAAGGAAAGTGCAACAGAAAACAACCGCCTGTCGGGGAGCCGTTGGTTCCTTGACCGGTAAGGGTGAAAAGGAAGTGTAAGAGACTCCCGCCTCCGCGGCGACACGGAGGGCACATGTAAACCCCACTTGGTGCAAGGCGCGAGGGAATTAAGGCTGTTCGCCGCTCCCTCCTATGCCGCTCGAGCGCCGCGGCAACGCGGCGCCAAGATAGATTGCTGCATAACACAAAACCCGGCTTACAGACCATACTCTGCCGCCCAAAATAATGGGCGGTTTTTTTTGTCTTTTATATTACCGTCAACGAGAGTAGGGTCGCGGGTAAACGGGGTTTACACGAAACCCATGCGAGGTAGCCGGTCAAACTTACAAATCACTTGCGATTTGCGAGATTTACATGAAGCAAGTCCCGGAGAGAGCGGGATAAGCTTTCGCCTCACAAGTTTCCGTATAAATAAAAAATCCGCTCGTCATCCGGCACGTTAAGTTTTGCATGAACTCTAATGCAATTCCCGATAAGCTTTTTGTACCTGTAAGACGTTTAATTTTACCTTAAAATGCTAATAATCATATAGATTAAAGTCGGCTCAACGGATGTTACAGATGGAAAACTTGAGTAGGCCTGTTGCCAAGTATAATATTTTGCCGATGTAATAACCGCGCCGACGGAAATAATAATAAAGGCGTCTGTAGGTAGTTTTGATGTATTTTGTTGTATCGGCCGCAGCGGTGCTGGTGGGCGTGGTCGTGATTTATCGTTTGTTGGCGCGTGGAGCGGAGCCCGACTTTACACTTAAGTCTCCGCTTGACCAAAACGCCCTAAAGCTTGCCGTCATCGCTTTGGCGTCGCGGTGCGTGTCGCCTGTTTTGCACGGGCGGGGAATTGACGCAAAATATATTCAAAAATACGCTGATAAATATTACGGGCGTATCGCTTTGCGCGCGCAAAACGGACGGTGCTTCGAGTTTGAAAATCGTATTTATGATAGCTTTTTTCTGTTGCGCGAAAAAATCGCATATTTAAAAAAACAGACGAAAAACTTGGGAAACCTGCCTCACTGTGGAAAATACCCACGGGTGTACCAATTCTGCCGCCTGCTTGTTCATTCAACCGGCGGGGCGGTAAGCGGCGCGCTTTTAACTAAAATGGTCGATGAATATAATGAAATTACTCCGCTGTCACAGTTTGAGATCGCTGCTCTTCCCGCATGCTTGGATTTTGCTTTGGCCGAGTTTTTGGCGATATATTGCGATAAATCCAATGAAATATCTAAGTTCCGTGCGGTCGCCGAAAGGGATGCCGCTAAAAAACGGATTGATTTGTCTTGCCTAAACGAGGGGGCGTATACCTACTTTTATTTGTTGAATTGCGACTATGAATCAGAAGCCTCGTTATGCCGCCTTGCCGCGTTGAACGATATTTCGGTAAAATTAAAAAACGAAAAATTCGGGCTTTTGGTTTCATCGTATTCGGCGGCGGTCGAGTCGGCGGTAAGTACGCTGCGAGAGGCGAAAATGTGGCTTACCGACGAATATATTCTGCGGCTATCGCCTATAAACAGGCTGCTTGAGGGCGAGGACATCGTTTATAAAAATTGCACTCTGCCCACAAAAAATGTCTACCTTCATTTTATCGCGCGAAGGGCCAAACGGCAGCGCAAGGGGGAGCTTGCCCTTGCTCGCGAGATTGTGACGGCGGCAAAAAGTAAGGGCGAGGATATTGCGAGATTTATTTTGCCGCGGGCGGGAGGTGCGGGAGCGCAGCGGCTTTATATTTTTGCTGTTTTAACGTTTGCAACGCTGTTTTGCAGCGGGATTGGGGCTACATTTGCGCTATTTTTGGACGTTTTATGGGTTGGGATTACACTTGCCGTGCTGTTCTTTCCTTCCGCCGTCGCAATAGTTTTGACGGTGGTCGGTGAACTTAATTCTCGCGCTGTCTTTAGGAGGTATTTGCCTAGGCTCAACATTTCAGATAGCAAGGCATTACTTATTTTTTGTGGATTAGCGGGCAGTAAGAAAGAGATACAAGAGCTTTTTTTCAATCTCAGAACATTGCGGTATGCCAGTCCGAACGCAAATTTCCGCTATGGGTTATTATTGGATTTTCCCGCGGGAGAGGAAACGTGCGACGCCGACGCGGAATTGTTTGCCGAATGCAGGCGGCTGTTCGGACTGCTTAAGGAGGACAAGTATAACCTTTACGTTAGGCGGCGGCGGAGGATTGACGAGGGAATACGCGGGAGAAAAAGGGAAGAAGGGGTAAACGGGCGGATTTATAGAAGGCGGAAAAGCGACGGCGAAACGCGGCAAAAAGGCGGCGCGGGAGGGATACATGGGAATGATAAAGCAATAAAAGGGAAATTTCAGGGTTGGGAAAAAAAACGCGGCGCGTTGATAAATCTGAACGAATATTTGTTGACTGCGGAGGATGCGGAATTTTCGCTTGTTTTGGGGCGGCGCGTATGCCCAAAGTACGTTGTGACCTTGGACTGCGATACCATGCTAAACTGCGCCGAGGAGCTTGTCGAGATTATGGACCACCCGTTCAACAGCGAGAAAACCATCATTTCGGTCAAGGCGAAGACAAATCCATACACTATTTCTACGGCATTTGCACGTCTTTTGTGCGGCGCGGTGGGGCTGGACGGATATTCGTTTTTGGCGGCGGAAGCAAATTATGACCTTTTTGACAGCGGAAATTATACTGGTAAGGGAATCTACAGGCTGGGCGAGTATAACAAAAAACTGAAAGGCTTTTTCCCTGACGGGCGGATTTTAAGCCATGATTTTATCGAGGGTGCGGTGGCGGGATGCGGGTCGGCGGAGTGTGCTTTGGACACATATCCCGCTAATTTTTCGCAGTATCTGACAAGGAGCATACGTTGGCTGAGGGGGGATTGGCAGCTTTTGCCTTACCTTTTCGGACGGGTGATGGATAAAGGCGGAAACAAGATTAAGAATCCGATTTCGTCAATAGCTAAGTGGCATATTTTTTGCAACCTGCTTTTTTCGTTGTTACCTGTTTTCGCGCTTGCCGGCGTTTTTGTGTCAATTTTTTCCGCCGTGGGCGTTTGGGCTGTATCGGTAAGCTTGGGATATTACGTCTTTGTCGTACTCAATACGGTCCGAAATTCCGTTCTGCACGGCACAAATCCTTTGCCAGAATTTTTTAAAACGGCTTTTAATGTAGCCACTCTGCCGATAATAGCCGTTTATAATCTTTGCGCTATATTGATGACGCTGTTTAGGTTGGCGGCAAATCGAAAGCTTTTAGAGTGGAAAACTTTTGCTCATGCAAAGGGCAGGGCAAGCGTTTTGCCCTGTGTTTTTGCGGCAGTTTTGATTATTGGAATTTCATGGTATTTTGGGAATTTGATTATTATGTTTATAATAGGCAGTTTGTTTATGTCTGGCATAATATTGATTTTTGTCTTAAACCATGAGTATAGAAGTAAAAATTATCTGCCAGATTTTGCGCGGATTAAACTAAAAGAAACGGCACGAAAAACGTGGGGTTATTTTAAGGATTCCGCAGTGGTGGCAGGCTATTGCTTAATTCCCGATAATTTTCAGGAATATCTAAACAAAGGCTTTGCGGACAGAACTTCGCCCACCAATATAGGGTTTTCGCTTATATCCTCCGTTTGTGCATTTTCGCTTGGCTTTATCGACGTACGCGAATGTGAAAAAATGTTAGAAGAAACGGTTGCCAAAATTGAGGCGCTCCCCAAGTGGCGCGGCAACCTTTATAATTGGATGGATATTAAAGGCGGTCTGCTGTATCCCAAATACGTTTCGAGTGTTGACAACGGCAATCTTTTGGCGTCGCTTTTGGTACTGGAAAGCTTTTGCGAGGATGAATTTGAGGATAAAGTCGGGCGGGAAAGCGACACAAAAAACCCGAATAAAAGCGAGAAAAAAAGCCACATTGAAAGCCTTAGCCTTACGCTTAAAAAGCGTGTACGCGGACTTATCGACGGCATGGACTTATCCAGCCTTTACGACAAAAAAAGGGGGCTTTTGCATATTGGCTATAACGAATCGTACAAGACGTTTGACGGGCATTATGACCTTATGGCGAGCGAGTCTATGCTGACCTATCTGACTGCGATCGGCTGCGGTAAAATCCCCAAAAAGAGCTTTGAGAACCTTTCGAAAAACGCGCTTAAAAGCTATGGAAAGGTGGCGTTAAGCTCGTGGACCGGAGGAGTTTTCGAGTATTTGATGAGTGCGCTGTTTGTGCGATACCCCCACGGCGGAATGCTTGACCGCGGCGCGAAAGCGGCAATAAACGCTCATGTCAGGTTTGCCCAAAAGAAAAAGCTCCCGTTTTGGGGTTTTTCCGAGTCGCAATATAATCATACGGACAACAACGGAAATTATCAATACAGGGCGTTCGGCGTACCGTCTATTGCAAACTCTAACCAAGAGGGAGGCGAAGCCATAGCTGTTTATGCCTCCATTTTAGCGCTGTCCTTTGTCCCTAAAAAGGTGCTGCAAAATTTGGACAAAATAGAGGAAGCCGGTCTAAATGGGCGATACGGATATTACGAGGCGTATGATAAGGGGGTGCACGGCGGCGATGATAACAAAGGAAATTTACGGGGTAAAAGGAAAATGTCAGAGCGTTCAGAGCGTTTAAAAAACCGCGATAAAGGGCGCGAAAAGCGGCACGGCATACGAGCGGAAGGGGTAGTGGTACAAAGCTTTATGGCGCACCATCAGGGAATGATTTTGGCTGCTGTTTGCAATTATTTGTCCGACAATATATTGATAAAAAAGCTGAGGTCGACGCCCTCTGTCCGCGCAGCCGAGCTGCTGTTGACGCAAACCGAGTTCCATGCGGTTTCCAAAAAGAAAAAGCCGTTGCCGCCCCGCCTTAATGATTCATGTAACGAAATTACAGTCAAAAAAACCTATCCGCTTAAGTACAATATTTTGGACGGGGACAAATATTCCGTTTTGTACGATTCGGCAGGCGGAAGCTGTTCTGTATACAAAGGCAAAAGTGTCTCGCGGTACGAGGCAGGGCAAGGGGGTTTTAAAACCTATTTTGCGGATATTACCGAAATGGTGCAAAACGCAGAAAATCAGCAAATTTGGGAATGCAGTCTTGAAAAACCCACTGTATATGTCAGACATAGTACAGAAAAACCGCAAAATACCAAGGTAAATCATTATTGCGATTCTGTGATTTTTGACGATTCGGCAAGATTTTCGGAGTTATATAAATACAGCAACCCGCAAGGAACGGAAAGCACGGAAAACTTTGACAATTCAGAAAATTTGGGTAATGTGATTAGTTTTGGTAAGCCCGATTCGGAAAGCTTAGGGGGAGATGACGGCTTGCCGTTTGACCGAAAAAAATCATTTTGCGCTTATAAAACTTTGAGCGAGGTAGCGGCGGACTTTGCCTATAGCCCTTCAAGAGAAAACGGGAGCACCTTGGAAAAAAACGGCGGGGTATTCGGCGACGGGCTGTATTGGCATGACATTTCCTCCGGTGCAGCACTCTTTTCCGATCATAAAACCGAATATGAATACAAAACCGAAGATTTTTTGATCAGGCAAGTCGCCTTGGTTTTGCCCAATCTTAGCGGAGAGGGGCGCAGGGTAAGAATTAAAAATCTGTCCGACAAGGTTAAATTTTTTGCACTAAAAACTCGCATTCTACCCGCGATGACCGAGAAAAGCCGTGACTTGTCGCATAAACTTTTTTCGTCAATGAAGATTCGGACAGAGATTTTGGAAGGCATGCTTGTTTGCTATCGAAACGACGAGGATAAAATGTATCTTGCACATTATTTTGATTGTGAGGGCGTCAGATTTGAAAGCGGCGAGTATAATTTAAGAAGCAATCCGGATATGAATGAAATAACAACTAAACCGCAGTCTATCGCAAACAACGCAAAAACAAGTATGCCCTCCTTTGGCGCGCCGCTATATCCCGCCCTTTCGGGCGAAAAAGTATTTAGGTTGCGGCCCGGTGAAAAAGCGGATTTTTGCGTATACAATCTGTTGGCAGAGGACAAGGATACACTGGCGCGGGCGGCGGGGCTTACGCGTAGTCCCGCCTATTTTAAACAGGCTTTGACGGCGGCATTTTCGCAATCCAAAATCGAGGGATTAAGCAGGCGGGCGTGCGACTTGCTTTCCGCGTTAACTTCGCCGCGACGACTGTTTGCGCACGAGTTTGGCACCCGACCGCTTGTTGTCTTGGAGGCGGGCGAAACCCCGGAATTACTATATCAACAGCTTTGCGAATTAAGGACTTTGCAGAAATTTGCTACCTTCACGGTCGCGGTAATTTATAAGGAAGTCCCCGGATACTTTAATAAAACCTTTGACAAAATCAATTATTATATAGAGAAATCGGGCTTGAAAAATGCCCACACGGTTAATCGCTTTTTGGGTGAAAAAAGATGTGCCGCCCTCCGTGCCGCCGCCGTACTTCCTGCCGTCTTTAATAAAATCGATACGGTGAAAGTGTTGCCGCCATTGTATAAGAATGTGCTGTTATCCTTACCAGAGTACGACCTTGGGGGAGCGGGAGCGTTTGGGTTTTTAGCGGATTCGTCATTTTTCATCGAGGTAAGAAGCGGTGGTAAGTTGGACGATATTGGCGTCGGGCTTTTGCGCCCCTGGAGCAACGTAATTGGGAGCGACGGCATTGGCACAACCGTCACGGAAAGCGGCGGGGGATATACCTTTTATAAAAATTCTGCTATAAACAAAATTACACATTGGAGCAACGACCCGCTGCACGATAAGCCATCGGAGGGCGTCATCTTTGAAGAGGCGGGCGTCGTGTGGAGCGCAACAAAAAACCCTGCGGGGAGGGACTCCGGGTACTACTGCCGCCACGGGTTTGGATGGACACAGTTTAAGTGTAATTTTAACGGGATGGTTGTGACGCAGACTGAGTTCATCGACATGAAAAATTGCAAGTACAAGCTTTTAAAACTGAAAAATTGCGAGCGCGATAAACGCAAAATAGACGTATGCGTTTTTATGAACTTGGTGATGGGGGATAGTCGTGAAAACACGACGGGGCATCTGTCTATAAAGGATATAGATGGCGGATTAAGGGTGGAAAACAGACTGAATGGAAGCGCGATGCAGTGCGTCACAAACGGCAAAATCAGATACTATGTCAGACATAAACAGCAAGTTTTTGTAAGTGAAGGTGGCCAAAACATGGAAAAACATACGAATTCCGATTCTACAACAAACATTGATTTTGACCAAATTCTGGACGAGCCCTCCGCCGCCTTGACCGTCGAAGTGGATCTTACTCCCTATTCCGAAAAGGAAATAGTCTTTTGTATCCGCGCAGAGGATTCGTCGGCTACTGCAAAAATATACACGCCCGATAATCTATCCAATAAAAACAATAATAATGCTGACGACAATTACGTCGGAACGGAAAACCTATTACAGACCGCCAAAGCCGCCCTAAAAAACAGCGCCGCTTATTTCTTTGGCCTCTCCGATATCACGATAAAAACGGGCGACAAAAGTCTTGACCACCTGCTTAACTGGCTACCCTACCAAACCCTTTCCTGCCGCTTTTTTGCTCGCGCCGCTCTTTATCAGGCGGGCGGCGCGATAGGCTTTCGCGACCAGTTACAGGATTGTTTGGCACTCCTGTATGTGTCACCAACCCTTGTCCGCAACCATATTTTGGACTGCGCCGCGCACCAGTTCGAAGAGGGCGACGTAATGCACTGGTGGCACCCGCCGATGACGGGAGTGCGCACTCGCGTGACCGACGATATGCTATACTTGCCGTGGGTGACCGCCGAATACATTAAATTCACGGGTGATGTCAAAATCTTGGGTGAAAGCGTGCCTTTCCTGTGCGGTCGCACATTAAAGGAGGACGAGCGCGACCTGTACTTTACTCCCACAACGGGAGAATTCGCCACGCTCTACGAGCATTGTCTGCGCGCCATAAAACGAAACAAAATCGCTGATAACAACCTGATTTTTATGGGCGGGGGCGACTGGAACGACGCCATGGACAACGTGGGAATCAAAGGAAAAGGGACTACCGTTTGGGGGAGTATGTTCCTTTACCATGTTATCGACCGATTTATGCCCTACGTCAAAAATGCGGCGCAGCGCAAGGAATTTATGCAAACCGCGTTAAGGCTTAAAAACGGGGTGGAAACCGCATGGGATGGCGAGTGGTTTTTGCGCGCCTTCATGGATGATGGCACGATTTTAGGTTCTAAAAACAGCCGCGAGTGTCAAATCGACCTTTTGTCGCAAAGCTGGGCGTCGCTGTCGGGGATTGCCGACAAAAAGCACGCAAAAACCGCTCTCAAATCTGCGGCGGACAGGTTGATTGATTATGAAAACGGGGTAATCAAGCTTCTCGACCCGCCTTTCGAGCACATCGACGCAGGCTATATCGCGGGATACCCTAAGGGCGTACGTGAAAACGGCGGGCAGTACACCCACGCGGCGGTGTGGTTTGTTATGGCGCTGTTAAAGGAGGGGAGTGTGAATTTTGCTTACTCTTTGTTTGAAATGCTTAACCCTGCCAATAGGTATAAGGGCTGGGGCGCGTCGAACGGCGCGGTAGGCGCCATGGCGGGAAAAGGCGCGAAGGACAGGTATATGGCGGAGCCTTATGCGCTTTGCGGCGACGTTTATGCGGGGGAGTTTGCCGGCGTTGCGGGCTGGAGTTGGTACACGGGAGCGGCGGGCTGGTATTACAAATGTTTTATCGAAAACTTTTGCGGGATAAGCATACAAAATGGGCGTATGGCGATAAACCCAAAACTCCCCGACAAGTTGCGGCGGGTCGAGGTCAAGTACAAGACATGTTTTGGCGTACTTGATATAATAATCGACAACATGGGAATAGGAGAAAACCGAGCGATTTTTGTGGATAAGGTGCGCTATAACGTGGCATACATCCTTTTGACACCCGCCTTGTTGGGAAAAAAAATCGTGGTCAAAAGGGTGGAATAAAAATTTAAGGAATAAAAACTTGATTATAATAAAATCGCGCAATTTTGCCCTTAAAATCACTAAAAACCCACTGCCTATGTCTGACACAGTACACGATTTGCCACGTTTTTCCGTTTGCGAAGAGAAATTATCCGTGTTGGCGCACAATAGTGTTTTGACATCATCAAATATTTCTAACGCAAACTTCTATATCAAAACCCGTCGTTATAACTTGACAAGCGGCGGGACAAAAATGGTATTATTTACAATAAAAGGTTATCAGTATCATTTGACCGGCGATCGGACAAACGCTTGAAAGGATAGTGGCGGTTTGCGACTTATGTCGGGCGTTGGCAGATGATCCCACGTACGGGGGAGGGTTGTCTTATGGGGACGTGTGGGCGTTGATTGACGATTATCTATTCCGGGGCGGGGCCCTGGACCGGCGTCCGCTTTCGCGGGCGCCCCCCGCGGCTTTGCCGCGGGGTATGTGCCTATAAGGTCGGAATTAAACAAATTTTAGAAAAGCCAAGATTTTAGAAATTTGTTTTGTTCCTCCCATGAAAATTATTGACATCAGCGTTGCTTTCTTGTATAATATTTTTAAGTAGGATAGGGGAGTGGCTCAACGGTAGAGTAGTGGTCTCCAAAACCATTGGTTGCGTGTTCGAATCGCGTCTCCCCTGCCAAGTGCGGATTAAACGAACACTTTAGTTCGCATTCCACATCGAAATGACTGTCTTGTGAATTGAACAAGATGGTCATTTTGCCATCATACCGCTTTACAAAGCCTATCTAAAAAGATTATAATATTCGCGATGGACGACTTATTTGATTTCAATAACAACGCTTTTAATAACGCCCCCTTAGCGGAGAGGATGCGTCCGCGCTCGCTTGATGAGTTTTTAGGTCAGCCGCACCTTATAGGCCACGACTTGTTTTTGTCCCGCGCCATACGGACAGATCGCTTAGGAAGTTGTATTTTTTACGGACCGCCGGGGACGGGCAAGACCTCGCTTGCTGTCATTGTCGCGAACTCTACAAAGGGGCATTACGAGCGACTGAACGCGGTGTCCAGTGGAGTCGCCGACGCCAAGCGAGTGATTGACGAAGCTCGGAAACGCCTTAAAATGTACGGTCGCCGCACATACCTGTTGCTTGACGAGTGCCACAGATGGAACAAGGCGCAGTCGGATTGCGTGCTGTCCGCTATCGAGGACGGCGGCATAATTTTTATCGGCACCACCACAGAAAACCCGTACATGACCATGACCCGCGCTATTGTGTCGCGTTGCCGCGTATTCGAGTTAAAGCCGCTGAATGAGGGGGATATTTCAGCTGCACTAAGACGGGCGATAATCGACAAAGAAAGGGGACTTGGCACTTACAATATAACAGTGTCCGACGACGCGCTTGACCACATTGTCTGGAGTGCGGCGGGGGATTTACGCAATGCGTTAAACGCGCTGGAACTTGCCGTTTTATCCACCGCCCCGGATTCTGAGGGCGGCGTTTCAATAAATAAAGAAACCGCCGAACAGTCCATTCAGCGGCGTAGCATGGCGATTAGCGAAAGTATGTTTTACGATATGCTAAGCGCGTTTTGCAAGTCGCTTAGGGGGTCGGATGCGGACGCCGCGCTGTACTGGGCTCTTCGGATAATCGCATCGGGCGGTGACCCTTTGATGATTTTTAGGCGGATTATCGCGCACGCCAGCGAGGATATAGGTTTGGCGGATAGTAGTGTGCTGACGCTTGCCGTTGCGGCGATGGAGGCGTATAAGCATGTCGGGTTGCCGGAGGGGGAACTGCCGCTTGCCCACGCAATTATTTATACTGCGACGGCGGAGAAGTCCAATCGCGTTTTGGCGGCGAAGGAAATGGCAAAAAAACAGGTGGAACAAAGCGGTGAAACTTATGTACCGCTACATTTGCGGAATAACAACAACACGACGTTTGACAAGTCCGACGAGCCATATTTATATCCGCATGATTTCGGCGGGTATGTAAAGCAACAATATTTGCCCGACGGGGTAAAGGGCGGTTTTTACACGCCGTCGGACAGCGGCGACGAAAAGAACGTCAAGCGGCGGTTAGAGCGGATTAAGGCGCGAGTAGAGTCGATGTAAACGAGTAAGTCAATCATAAGCGGATACCTCCGCGGGCATCGGGGTAGGCGCGTAATTAATAATCCCTACGCACCGCAACCTCCATAACCTTTAACCTTCGGTAAAATTTCTTCGAAAGGCACGACGAGACAAGCGTCATACAAGCGTCATATCTCTGCGTAAAAGACAGCTTTTACGCAGAGATATAGTCTCATTTTGGGCATAATCTATGCGTAAAAGTAGAGAAAATTACTTGTTAAAATATCTAAAACTCGTGCCTTTCTCCATGTGCGCCCGTGTTGCCGCAGGTCTTGACCACATACGGTGAAACGCTTTCCAGTCCGTAGAGTATTCCTTTTTCTTTTCCGCGTCTATCGGCTGATATAACTGCGCAAACGGCATTACGCCCTCGTTGTAAATCTCACGTAATCGCACCTCGTTCTTGTCCATATCGTCACCGATTAGTACGTAACACTTGATTTTGTACCGTGTAAATCCCGTCCGCTTTAATGCCGCAACTGCCCGCTTAAAATGCGGTATCGCGCCATCCGTGTCGCAAGCAAGCCATAACTCCGCAACCCTGCTGACCTTTTTGCCGCCCTTTATGTAATAAAGCCCGTTTATTTGTTCCGCAAAGTCGGTGGTGATTAAATTCGCCTCTAAGCCGCCCTTAAAGCATATTGCTTTTTGACCTTTCAACATTTCAAAAACTTTAGACTGGTGCGTCTTGCTTGTCTGCAAAAAATTATTATCCTGTATGATGTTGCCGCTCTCTATCAGAAGTTCTTTAAGCCGCCCTTCTAACTTCGGCACTATGCACCACGGGCAATTATTGTTGCAACCCCTTGATGTAAAAACAATATTATCCTTGACGTATAGCCCCTTTGTAAAGGTTGTCGCGGATGACCCGAAAGCGACCCCGCCAAATAATACGGGCTTATCTGTTTGACCCTGCCATTGATGTTGTAAAAAACGGCAAAATTCCCTATCCCAACTGAATACACAAGAAACATGTACTTCATCATGCGGCGGTATAAATTCTTTTAACGGCGGCATACCTATTGCTACAAGGCTATCAGTCGGTGTATATGATGTCCGCTCAGGGAATACTCTTAAAATTTTCATAATCCCTCATATTTGCTTTCTTTCTTTTCCTTTATGCAATAGTCCCGGGCCTTACTCTTAATTAACGTATCGAGCCTAAAACGGGAGAATGTCCATTTCTGATTGAGTCAGTTTTATAAGGCCGTCCGGGGATTTTCTGTTGAGGTCCTTCGTGACTTTAGACAACATTTCGGCTGCAAGCTTGTCGCGCTCGGGCTTTAATATGTCGTTAGCAAAAAAATCTATGTTTTTGCAGGACAATATGTACTCCGAATTGTTTTTGTAAAACTCATGCCATGTTAATTCCTTGTTAAGAATAGCCACAACCGAATTGTATATGTTATCCGTCTTTTTGATACGCAAATCGGGGTTGTCGAGATTGTCAATCGTGCTTGTGATTAAAGACTTGTCGTATACATAAGCGTTTTTCTTTTTAGACTTCGGATCCTCATGCGTCAAATAAAGATAAGCGCTTTCCGGACTGATACAAGGCTCTATCATTATCCGGCCCATATCGTCGGTATCGAAACGCTTAAACCACGACCCGCGGTTGTTTGTGCCGAACTGAGCCAAAAAGTGATAATGCGGCTTTTTCAGCTCACCGGTCTTTTCGTTTACATCTTTATCATGTAAAATCCAAGCATAAGTTTTAACGTCTATCGCGTTTAAAACCTCGTCAAGCTGTTCCTTGTGATAGCACACGCAATACCACCACGTTGATTTTTGTTTATATAAATCCATAAAAACTCCTTTTTTAGTTTTTATTTACTTTACATACACCCTTACTATAATAATATTGAGCAATGCACCGGTCACACTGCCGCTTTTCCTCAAATTTCAAACATGAATAATAAGCCGGTTGAAAAATCAATTTCGGACAAAATCCGTATGTAGCAAGCTCCCTGCTTGCATAAATCAAAGCCCAATCATGAGCATTAAACTCTTTTTCCTCTAACGACATCTTGTCTCCTTGCCTTATATGTATTCTTTATTTGTCTTATGTCTTACGGGGGGTTGACGTAGTTACCCCCCGTCTGTTGCGGCTCCGCCGCAACGTCATACACGGGCTGTAGACCGGCTTTTCGGCACCCCCTGCGGCGCGCATTGCGCGCCTGCGGGGGGTGCCGAAAAACTATGCGGCATTACAGCCGCGCCTTTGGCGCTCTACGCCGTCTTGCCGCCACTCTGCATGGCGATTTCCAAGTACGCAGCGTCTTTGTCCCAACGCGCTTTTATCGGAATAGTCTTTCCGAGAAGTGTCAAAGCATAGTTATAACCCATTACTTCAACACCCTTCTTGTTCGTATACGGATATTCCGTCTTTACCAAATCTACCTTCATTGTTCCTACTACCTTATCCATAAGCCTTTTACTCCTTTCCC
>WRDI01000026.1 GCA_009783515.1 Bacillota bacterium
AGTTGCACGGTGGGCAATCAGACCTGCGAGAAGGGCGCAAAGACAATAGGCAAATAACCTGTTGGCAGTTCCCGGTAATTAATATTTTAAAGACGAAAAATGGTACACGTATTTTCCTCCCTCGGGGGGGACTTCGCTTTAGACGTGGAAAGCGGTACTTTGGTGCGGCTTGATAACGCGGCAAAAAAAATAATAGAGTTTTTAAACGGCGTTGCATTATCGTCGAACAATCAAAACTCACAACTCTCTCCCGCAATAGGCACGGGAGATTTTTTGGTGTGCGCCCTTGATAATTACCAGTATTCAGATGGCAAAACGGAAAGAGAGGAAGAAAAAGAGGCGGCACAGGAAATAAAGGAGCTGATACAAGAGGGACTTTTGTTTTCGGAGGGCGGCTGTGAGGAAATCCCAAAGCACAGCGGTCTTGTCAAGGCGTTGTGCCTAAATGTTTCGCACAACTGCGATTTGCGTTGCAAATATTGCTTCGCGGACGGTGGCAGTTATAACACGAAGCGCAAAAATATGCCCTTCGACGTCGCAAAAGCTGCGATTGATTTTTTGGTCGAAAGAAGCGGTACGCGCAAAAATTTGGAGATCGATTTTTTCGGCGGCGAACCGCTTTTAAACATGGATATAGTCAAAAAAACCGTTGCTTACGCCCGTGAATTGGAAAAAAAACGAGGAAAAAACTTCCGTTTCACCATCACCACCAACGCCGTGGGGCTCAACGACGAGCTGACGGACTACTTCAATAAAGAGATGTATAACGTGGTCATAAGTATAGACGGGCGGGAAAACGTACATAATTCCGTAAGATTGGATGCGTCGGGGAGAGGCAGTTTTTCGCAGGTTTTGGGCGCCGCAAAAAGATTCAGAGAGCGGCGGGGGGGCAAATTATATTACATTCGCGGCACCTTTACCGCGCTTAACAAGGATTTTTCTGCCGACGTTTTAGCGATTAACGATTACGGCTTTGACCAAATTTCGTTAGAGCCTGTCGTTTTGCCGCCCGACCATCCTTTGGCGCTGACTGAAAACGATTTACCGCAGTTAAAGGCGCAGTACGAGGTTCTGGCGGAGGAATATGTCAAAAGGAATGGCGTGCTTTCGAAAGCGAGCGCGGAGGAAACTGCACGAGGCGGAGCGGCGACGGGTGAAAATCGAAAATTTATTTTCTTCCATTTTAACGTCGATTTTGAGGGCGGACCCTGCCTGAAAAAGAGGGTTACGGGTTGCGGCGCGGGTTGCGAGTATCTTGCGGTAAACCCTGACGGCGACATATTTCCCTGCCACCGCTTCGACGGCAAAAACGAATATAAAATTGGCAACGTATTGAACGGCGAATTTGACGACACTATTCCCAAAAGCTTTGCCGCAAGTTGCGTTTACACCAAGGACGAGTGCAAAAGCTGTTTTTGCAAGTATTATTGCGGCGGTGGTTGCGCGGCAAACTCCATCGAGTACGGCGGCGGGATAAACGGGCGGTATGCCATTGGCTGTGAACTTATGAAGAAAAGAATTGAAGTTGCGTTGACGATTAGAGAATAGAGGTATCAAGCAGGCGAGGTCAGATTCTTTAAGAAAAAATAAGAACACGCCAACCTTTACTTGATACCTCATAGCTGCTACCTGACACCTGAAAAACATCCTTCCCTAACACCTGACCCCTAATCCCCGACCCCTT
This sequence comes from Bacillota bacterium, assembly GCA_009783515.1. GTDB lineage: Bacteria > Bacillota > Clostridia > Christensenellales > Pumilibacteraceae > WRAF01. The sequence goes on from WRDI01000026.1 coordinate 1,685, forward strand.
ACTACCTCAAAAACACAGCTTCCTCACTAACTTCCTTAAAAAACAGTCTTTATTTGTTTGACTTGTCCACTCTAATAAATGTATAATAAAGCGTTATTGCAATCTGGAGACTATTAAATGAAACGAAAATCATCAATCATAAGGCTTTCCTTAATCGGCGCGGCGATTATAATAGGGTTTGTGTTTGCGTTCTGCCCTTTTCCCGCGGGTTTCAATGACTACCGGGGCTTTGCCAACAACATAAAGCTGGGGCTGGATTTAAAGGGCGGGGTATATGCCGTGTACGAGGCGTCTGACAACGATTCGGGCGAATCCTTTAGCGCGGCTATGAATAGCACCGTTGCGGGGCTGAACGGGATTGTGCCGGGCGCCGTCGTGCAAAAAGAGGGTGGAAACAAGATAAGAATATCCGTCCCCGGCGCAACTTCGCCGCAGGAAATACAAGACGTGTTGGTTGCGCTGGGCGAAAAAGCCGAGCTTGAATTTATGATGGACGACCCTGATTTCGGCGAAACTGTCCTGACTGGCAAAAAACACGTCGAAAGCGCCGTGGCGAGAAGCAACGGCGGGACTCACTATGTCGAGATTGTGTTTACGAAAGACGGCGGGAAGCTTTTTGAGCAGGTTACCGGGGACAACCCGGGGCAGACTATGCACATAGTCATTGTCAGGGGAGACAAAAGAGATGTAGTAGCGTCGCCTACTTTGCCCGAAAAGCCTATTACCGGAGGAAGGGCTACCATCACCGCGTCCGGTCCGGAGGAAGCGCAAAGGCTTGCCCAGCAAATTTCCGCGGGGCTGTCCTCGCTCACACTTATGCAGTTAGAGATGGCGACGGTCCCAGCGATATTTGGTGAAAAAGCGATTTTATTCAGTCTTATCGCCGGTATTGTCGGGCTTGTCCTCATAATCGCGGTGATGATACTACTTTACAGGCTGTTAGGAGTGGCAAGCGGCATGACCACACTTGCCTTTACCGTTGTGTACCTGTTTATATTGGCGGTTTTCCCCTGGGTGCAGCTGACGCTTTCGGGTATCGTCGGCCTCCTTTTGAGTATAACCATGGCGATAGCCGCCAACATAATCATTTGTGAAAACATCAAAGAACATTACCGCGCGGGAAAATCCATTTTGTCCGCGACGCATTACGGCTTTAGAAAATCTATAAAAACCATCGCGGATGTCTATGCCGTTAATTTTATCGTAGGGCTGGCGCTGCTTATATTCGGCGCGGTATTCGGGATCAGTTTTGTCGTCGGCTTTGCCTCCATCCTTTTGATAGGTATCTTTTTGGCGGCGTTTTCTTCGTTGCTGCTTATGCCGCGGCTTGTTACGCATTTTACGCGGATAAATGACTTTGACCCTAAGTTATTCAAGCTGAGAAGAGGCAAGGAGTTTGAACATTTGGACGCAGACCGGAACGACTCCGTCACCGAGGTGGAACTAATGGAAAGAGCGCAGAGAATGGGAGCGAGGCGGAGAAAAGAAGAGGCAAAGGAGCAACCGTGAGTGGTCAGGGATAAGACCATATAAGTAAATATTCGTGGTCTTGCTTTATAGCGGATCGGGCAGCGGTCGAAAAAAATAAAATAAATTACTGCATTTTGAGCGGAGAAAAATATGAAATTTAGTTTAGAGTCCTTGCGCGAAAAAGACTTAAAAATAGTAGAAAAGAAGAAAATTTTCTTTTTGATGCCGGCGGTTGTGCTGATTGTTGCCGTCATAATGGGCGCGATATTCGGCGTTATCTTAAAAGCGCCGCTTAATTTGGGCGTGGATTTTACCGGTGGGTATGCCGTTAACGTGTCCGTTGGCACGTTTGTTAACGACGCTAATTATGAGGAGTACAGCGGCAAACTGCAGACCGTTGTCAAAGATTTTAAGTTTGAATACGACGGGGCAGAGTACGGCGTGAATTTTAAGGGCATAAAAAGGCTGGGTTCCGGCGACGGTACGTCGCTGCGTATAGATTACAGAGCGGACGGCGCTATCCCGCGGGATCGGCGCGTCGCCATAATGGAAGAGCTTAACAAGGAATTAGTGTCTGCGTTAAATGATATCGCGGGCAATATCGCCCCCGTTTCGGTAAGCAAAAACGGGAACACCGCCACTGTGGTCTATACCGTGCCTGTAAAATCCTTGGGCGAGTTCGGCGGGGTCGCTTTTAAGGATATGCTTAATAGGGCGGGCATAAATGTCAGCGGCGACGTCAAGGTTGCGGCGGACGCGGACGGAGTATTTAATACGGCGCAATTCACCTTTACGGGAAGCGCGGAGGATGACGAGATAAAGACCGCCATGACAATCGACAGGTATTTTGCGGTGCGAGCCGTATCGGGCGATATGATTAGCGGCAGAGTGGGCGTCGATTTGGTATACGGCGCGATAAGCGCGGCTTTGATTGCTTTGCTGCTTGTGTTAGGGTATGTTTTCTTGCGGTTTGATATTCCGAGCGGTTTGTCTTTGGTAATCGTCCTTTTGGTCGACGCCATTATGACTTTCGCGCTCATGGTCATATTCCACATCGAGATAAATCTTGTCTTTATCGCCGCCCTTGTCGCCGTACTTGCGTTTTCGGTCGTAAATGTCATGGTTATATTCGACCGTGTGCGCGAAATCCGTAAGCAAGTTTTATCGGCGGGTAAAAGCGACACCGCGACGGATGTTGCGGGCGCGGCAATCAGGGACAGTCTGTCGCGCTGTGCGCTTGTTTTCTTGTCCGCGCTTGTCATGATGTCGCTGGTTGCGATTGTTTGCGCCATCGGCGGCGTTACGGGAATGGCGGGCTTTGCCTTGCCCGTCGTATTCGGGCTTATTTCCGGGGCTTTTTCGTCTATTTTCATCGCGCCCTCGCTGTGGGTGGTGCTTAAACGCAACAAGCTTGGGACGCTTAAGCGCAAGCCCGTAAGAGTCAAAGAAGCCGAGAAAAAGACTGCTGAAATAAATTAAGGTTTTTGGATTATTTTTTGTCGTAGGGTGCGATGCCCCCGGCGCACCGCACAACAGCAAGGGGCATCATAAGGCGTAACGCGGTCGTTTGTCGGCGCGTCGGGGGCGCCGAACCCTACGATTACGCGGCAAATATTTGAGCAAATACGGCCTTCTTGTTTTAGAAGGCTTTATTTATAGGAAACAGAGCATGAAATTTGTAAAAAACAACGCTACGATTGATGCGGGCGCAGTGGCGCAAACAGCGGAAAATTTAAAGTTGCCGCTTAAGTTTGCCGAGCTTTTGTTTAGCCGTGGAATTGACACAGAGGAAAAGATATTAAAATATTTATGTCCGGAAAAAAACGCCTTTTGCGACCCTTTTGGGTTCAATAGTATGCAAACTGTCGTCAACAGGATAAGGCAGGCGGCGGAGAATAAAGAAAAAGTGGTGGTTTACTGCGATTACGATGCGGACGGGGTGTGCGCGGGCGCGATTTTGTCCTTGTTTTTATCGTCCTTGGGGACTAACGTGTACACGCGTGTGCCCAATCGCGAGGGCGACGGCTATGGGCTTAGTATAGAGGCTCTCGATAAAATTATCGAGCAGCATACCCCCGATCTTATTATCACCTGCGACTGCGGCATTTCCTGCGCCGTCGAGGTGGAGCATACGCTTGATTTGGGCGTGGACATTATCGTCACCGACCATCACGAGGTCGCAGATCGCATTCCCGACTGTCCGATACTCAATCCTCGCATGGCGGACTGCGGATACCCTTTCGGGCACTTAAGCGGCTCGGGCGTAGTGTATAAGTTGGTCTGCGCATATTTGGGGGAGGAGGCGGCTGCGGAATACCTTGATTTGGCGGCGATTGCCACCGTCGCCGATCTTGTACCCTTAACAGACGAAAACAGATTGCTTGTTCAGCGGGGATTAAAACAGCTGAATATGCGGAGCAACATAGGGCTTAACCGAATGTTGGAGCGGTTGCAGCTGCACGAGGTGACTGCGGCCGACATCGCCTTTAAAATCGCGCCCAGAATCAACGCGGCGGGCAGGATGGGCGACGCCTCTCGTGCATACCGCCTCTTAATCAGCGACAATTTGGAAGAAATTGACGCAATATTGGATGCAATCGAGCGCGACAACGAGTTACGTAAGGAGATGGGCGAAACCCTTTACGCCGAGGCGCTTGAGGAATTAAGGCAGGAGGATTTGACAAACAAGCGCACAATCGCCCTCTCGCATCCGACGTGGGAAAAGGGGATTACTGGCATTTTGGCGGCGCGGATAGCGGGTGATTTTAAGCGGCCGGCGTTTGTTATGGTCAAGTCAGGCGGGCATTATAAGGGGACGGCGCGCAGTATCGACGGCGTAAATATTTATGAGGTTTTGACAAGCGTGGGCGACCTGTTGATAGAGTTCGGCGGGCATTCGCAGGCCGCGGGCTTTTCGATTAAGGAGGAAAATATTCCCGCGTTTAAACAGCGCACCGAGGATTTTGTCAAGAAATTTGACAATGAATTGTTTTTGCCCGCCGCGAATTACGATATCGAGATTGAAGAGGGCGATTTGACCTCGCGTTTTGTCAAGGCGCTCCAGCGTATGGAACCGCTGGGGAAAGGCAATCACGCGCCCCTGTTTTTGCTTAAAACGGGGGTGAAATCCGTCGAGCCGCTTAAAAGCAACCCCGCCCACACGCTTGTCGTCACGGAGGGCGGGCTTAACCTTATGGCGTTTGGATTTTTGCGCAAAAACCAGATTTTAACGGGAAAGAATGATAAGGAACTGATAATCGAAGCGCAGACGGACATCACGGGTGGCGTGCGAGGGTTGTTAAGGCAGGCTAGGAACGAGGAATTATACATAAATGACGAGCTTGCCAAAGCGGGGTTTATAAAGACATTTGGTTTTAAAAATAGCAAAATTGTCATTCAGAGCGAAGCGAAGGATCCCAGCCTTAAAAAAACGAATGCAGTCGTCAAGTATGACAAGGACGAATTAGAGGGGATAATCGGGGATAATATCTACGGCACGCTTATAATCGCAGGGCGCGAGGCGTCTTTCCGCGAGTTTTTGAGCGGGTCGTGCGCGGATAAAGCGGTACTGGCGGAGTTTATCCACGCCACCCACAAAAACAATTACACCCGATTGATTGTTTCGCCGGAGGTTAACGACGGTCTGCCGCTATATTTGTATGACAAGGTTGTATTTTTGGACTCGCCTTTAGGTATTGTGACGGATCATATTTTTGCGTTGGGGGTTAGGCATATTTTCGTCCCCGATGTGGACAATTCCGGATTATTTTTGGATGGCATTGATTTATCGCGGGAAACTTTTGGCAGGTATTACGAGGCGATAAGAAATTATGAGGCGACAAAGAACTATTCCACGCCGGTAGTTTCGTTTTATGCCTACTTTTTAGCATTGAATAAGACCACATCCCTTAATTTACGTCAATTTTCTGTAGTTTTAAGCGTTTTTAAGGAATTAGGGCTGGTAGAAATAGTGCAAGACAAAGGTTTTTGTGTTATAATCAACAAGGGTGTTAGGGCGGAGTTGGAAAATTCTGTGTTGTATAGGGAAATTTTGTTATACAAGGGTAGAGGATAGGGTTTAAACGCTTAATATAGGAGCGACCAGCGGTCGCCTGCACCGCAGATACATGAGTTTTGCGTGGGACAGACAATAATATTGATTTGATTGCGGGCGACCAGTGGTCGCCCTACTAATCCTAAGGAACCGCATGCGTCGAAAAAACGAACTCACAACTAAATATAAAGCTGTTTTCGACGCACCTCAAGCCGCCCTACTGGATAGCGTGCTTGCCTTTGCCCAAAAAAAACACGAGGGGCAAACCCGCGCGTCGGGCGAGCCATATATAACGCACCCCATCGCCGTCGCGGACATCGTACTGGATATGGGGCTGGATTACGCCGCCGTCGCCGCCGCGCTTTTGCACGACACCGTTGAGGACACGCAAGCAACTGAAAAAGAAATAAAAGAGCTGTTCGGGGAGGAAATAGCCGCCCTTGTCATGGGCATTACCAAACTGGAAAAATACAAGTTTGCTTCCGACGAGGAGGAGCAAGCCGAAAACTTTCGCCGAATGTACTTTGCCATGGCAAAGGACATCCGCGTCATCATTATAAAACTTGCAGACCGCCTGCACAATATGCGCACCATAGATGGCAAATCTCCTCAAAAACAGGTCGAAATCGCCGTTGAAACCTTAGAAATCTATGCCCCCTTAGCCTCCCGCCTCGGTCTAAGCTACATCAAATGCGAGCTGGAGGACATATGCCTACGGGTGTCAGAGCCCGCAGCCTATAAGCAGCTTGCCGAGGAAATCCCTCTTAAACGCGCCGAAAGGCAGGATTTGGTCAGCCATATCGTCCACCGTCTTGACAACATACTAAAGGAGCTGAAAATAGACGGAGAGGTCAGCGGTCGCCCTAAGCATTTTTACAGTATTTATAAAAAAATGATACGCCAGAAAAAGACCTTCGAACAGATTTATGATTTGACCGCCGTGCGCGTCGTCGTCCCTGAAATCAAAGACTGCTATGAGGTTTTGGGCATGATTCACACCCTTTGGAAGCCGATTCCGGGAAGATTTAAGGACTTTATTTCCGTCCCCAAGCCCAACAATTATCAGTCGCTCCACACCACCGTTATGACCACCTATGGTATGCCGTTTGAGATTCAAATCCGCACATTCGAGATGCACAAGGTCGCCGAATACGGGGTCGCCGCCCACTGGAAATATAAAGAAAACCGCTTGATCAGCGATGATTTGGACAATAAAATCGGGTGGCTGCGCGACATGATAAGCGAGCAAGAGGGCGCCAACCCGCAGGAATTTTTCGAATCCTTAAAACTGGATTTATATAGTGGGCAGGTGTTTATTTTCACCCCAAAGGGCGACGTAATTTCGCTACCCGAGGGGAGCACCCCCGTTGATTTTGCCTACAGCGTCCACAGCGAAGTGGGAGCAAGATGCGTGGGCGCTAAGGTCAACGGCAAATTGGCGCCGCTTGAAAGCAAACTGGTGACGGGCGACTACGTCGAGATTGTGACGGCGGCAAACTCGAAAGGCCCCAGCCGCGACTGGCTGAGGTTTGTGCAGTCTTCACAAGCAAAAAGCAAAATCCGTGCCTTTTTCAAAAAGGAGATGAAAGAAGAAAACATCAAGCGCGGAAAACAGATGTTGGAAAAGGAGGCGGCAACACGGGGGTACGAGTTACCCGATTTGATGCAAAAAAAGTGGTTGGACGTGATAATGCAACGGTACTGCTTTTCCTCGTTGGACGATATGTACGCGTCGATCGGGTACGGCGGCTACACCGTAGGTCAGATTTTATTAAAGCTGATTGATTTTTATAAAAAAGAAGCGGGCATAAAAAAGATACTGCAAAAAACCCTCCCGACCGACAATGACGGGGGACACGGCGTTGTGGTAATGGGGCAGGACGACCTTTTGGTGCGTATGGCGAGGTGCTGTAGCCCGGTGCCGGGGGACAAAATCACGGGGTTTATCTCGCGCGGGCGGGGGATCGCGATTCATCGCGAGGGTTGTCCGAATTTGAAAAATACCGAGCCGTTCCGTCTTGTCGAGGCGCGGTGGGCGGAAGATTCTAAGTCGGAATTTACCGTCGCCCTGCACGTCGAAACCAAGAACACGGCGGGGGTTTTGGCGAAAATTACGAATATTATATCCAAGGAAAATTTGTCGATCGAGAGTCTTAACGCGAGGGTGGACAAGCATAACAATGGGGTCATTATTTTGATGGTGCATCTTAAGGACACGGGGCAGATAAGGGCATTGACGGAGAAGCTGTCCGCGCTTGCGGAGGTGGAGAAGGTGTATAGGAAGCAATGAGCAGTGAGCAGTGCGCATTAAAAAACGAGGGCTGTTATGAAGATAGAGAAACTTATAACAAAATACTATACAAACACCTATTTTGTGGTCACCAATACGGCGGTCGCGGTAGTGGACCCCGGCGGCGGGGCGGAAAATATTGTTGCGGTTTTGGAACAGCACGGGGATAAAGCCGTTGCGCTGCTGCTTACGCACGGGCATTTTGACCACGCGCTTTCGGTCGCGGAGCTGGTGGCGAGGGGCGCGAAGGCGTATATGTCGCCCAAAGACGATTGCATGATACGGGGCGGCGGACACGTCTTTTATCGCGGGATTACCACCCCCGAATTCGACTATATCCCCATAAATGACGGCGATGTTTTGGACATCGGCGGGACGGAATGTAAGGTGCTTGCCACGCCCGGACACAGCCCCGGAAGCGTGTGCTATATTTTTGACGACTGTATTTTCAGCGGCGACACGCTGTTTTGCGAGACCGTGGGGCGCACAGACCTTCCCGGCAGCGACGACGACGCGATGAGGGAATCAATTAAAAAACTGGTCGCGTTAAAAGGCGATTATGTTGTATATCCGGGGCACGGGCGGCAGACCACGCTTAACGAAGAACGGCGGAACAACCCGTTTTTGCAAGGGTTGTAGGGGGTGTGCGTATGAGAAACAGTACAGTTTTAGCAGTTTGAAACCGTTATAGTTAGGTCGTCATTGCGAGCGAAGCGAAGCAACCCAGCTAAAATTTGACCTTATAGATATGCGGCGATTTATTTAAGCTGGGTTGCTTCGCTTCGCTCGCAATGACAAAGGAAGGATTTTGTGTTGAAGGCAGTTTATTAACTCAAATCAACCATATTGCTGTAAATAAGATAGGTTTTAACCAAAACATGACTTTCAGCACCAACATTCCCATATACGAGCATGACTTACGGGACATTTTTAGGATGTTTGCCCCGGTGTTTTGTTTACCTTTGGATATTCGCTTAAATTATTACGACGGGGGCGGGTGCGAGGTAAAAATCGGCGAAAAAACATACAAATATGTGTTATTTACGGGCGGAGTATTGAAAAAAGAGTTGAAAAAACGGCTGTACTTATCGCTGTCTGACTTTTTGGGCGCCACTTTACCATGGGGGAGCCTTACGGGGATTCGGCCGACAAAAATCGCGTATAAATATCTTTACGACGGCGGAAGAACCGAGAATATCGCGAAAATGTTGCAGGATGAGTATTATGTTTCGCCCAAAAAAGCGCAGTTGATCGCTAAAATCGTCAAAAATCAAACGGAATTTTTGCAGAATATTTTTCCAAACGAAAGAGCAAGGACACCAGGCGTTTTTGACGGTTTATCCGGGTATGTAAACTTGTACGTTCATATTCCGTTTTGCCCCGCGCGCTGCTCGTACTGCTCGTTTGTGTCGATACCGCGTGAGAAAAACGAGACGCTATTAAAGGAATATATAGCACTTTTGTGCCGAGACATAGTCCAGACTTTGGATTTAATAAAACGGCAAAATAAAAAAATACTTTCGGCTTATGTCGGTGGAGGAACCCCCACCGTTTTGAATTGTGAGGAAATGGACGCCCTTCTAAGCGCAGTTGGGAGCATTGACGAAGTGGGCGAGGGAAAAGAGTACACGGTGGAGGCAGGTCGCCCAGACACAATAACGGCGGAGAAATTGGAGGTTTTAAAAAAACACGGGGTTACCCGCGTGTGCGTTAATCCCCAAACGTTCAACGATAAAACCTTGGCGGCAATAGAGCGCAGCCACGATGCCGCAAGTGTTGTTAAGGCTTTTAACTTATGCCGCGATTATGGTTTTGACGTCAATATGGATTTGATTGCGGGTTTGCCCGGCGAGGGGGTCAAGGATTTTGAAAATTCCTTAAACTTTGCGGTTGCGCTTAAGCCCGAAAATCTAACGGTGCATACCCTAAGCATGAAAAAGGGCTCAAAATTTCACGGTGCAGGCATAGAAAACGAAAAAAACCTCTTGAAAGCGAATGTGGACGCCCAAGATATGGTCGATTTGGCATATAATACACTTAAAAACGTTTCTTATGTCCCTTATTACCTATACCGCCAAAAGGAAACCGCTCAAAATCTTGAAAATACGGGGTACTCATTAGCGGGTAAATTCAGCATCAACAATATCACCGTGATGGAGGAAACAGTCTTTGTCTATGCCTGCGGCGCGGGCGCAATCAGCAAAAACGTCCGCGGCGGCGTTATTACCCGCCTCGCCGAGCTTCGGGACGTAGGGTTGTATATAAAAGAATTTGACAAAAGGCTGGCAAAAAAGCTGGATTTTTTGGGCGGCGGTGGATAATTACAACGGTACGTCGGGGTACCGCACCCTACGACAATGATATTGACTTCGTCAGTAAAATTGTATACCCAGTGAAACCGGCTTTGCCGATGAAATTTTAGCTTCGCTCGAGTTAAGGCCAAATTTTAGAAATAAAAGCTTACCTTTAAGTAACAAACCCGGAGCGGGCATACCCGCTCCGGGTTTGTTTTGATTTTTGAGTCGATGCAATATACGCAATGTGAGACCGGTTTCTATTCCCTAATCCCTGACCCGCTAATCTCTATTGCTCGTTTCCGTTTCCACCGCCGCAACCGCAGTGGTCGCCGCCGATCATGCCGTCGAAGTTGTCCTCCCTCATGCCTTCCGTGCAAACGGGCTCGATAGTGTCATAGGTTGTGATTTTGTAATGGCGCACCGTTTTCCAGGTCGCCACGGTCTTGTGGTACTCGTAGTTGTGGGGGTTGGGGTTGCAGGGACCTCTCCCGCCGTGCCCGCAATCGTCGCGTCTGATTTCGCGCCCTTCACGCTCGCGTCCTTCTCTTTCGCGATTTTCTCTTTCGCAGTTTCTGTTGTACATAACACTCTCCTTCCGGCCGTTTGAATTTTTTTGTCACAGCCGTATATTATGTAGTGATCAGTGGTCAGTGGCCAATGAGCAGAGGAGTATGACATTTAAAGTGCAGAGTTAGAAGTCGCGGAGTCATGTGCGTGTGAAAAATCAGATGCCGTGGACGTTTCTGCTAACATTATACTGAGGCATAAATTAAGGTGTGCGGTTTTTTCAAAAAAATTTTTCAGTTTGATTAGCTAATCAGTTTACTTTTTTGCTAATTTATGATAGAATTGCACCGTACCTTTGCTTGGGGGCGTGCTTTTTCTCCGAAACCGTCACTCAGATAAAGGCGAATTTATAAATAAGGAGGAAATCACGATGAATAAGGAGCAAAAAACCGAAATTATCGCCAAATTTGCCACACACGAGGGCGACACGGGCAGTCCGGAGGTTCAAATCGCGCTTTTAAGTCACAGGATAAGCCATTTGACCGAGCATCTTAAGCTGCATCACAAGGATCACCATTGCCGCCGCGGGCTTTTGCAGATGGTAGGCTCGCGCAGAAGCTTACTGAATTACCTTAAAGACACCGACATCGAAAGATACAGGCAGATTGTAACTAAGCTTGACCTAAGAAAATAAGAATGTGATTTTAAAAGAGGGCTGCAAGGTCGGTCCTCTTTTTGTAGAATGCTCAATGCTCTCTCATAATGCGCAATGCGCAATGCTCAATGTCGGTCGCGTTTTTCTGAGCGCATCAATGCTTAACATTCAAGGCACAATAATATTATTAAATTTATCCTTCATTGAGCATTGCGCATTGAGCATTGCGCATTAAAAGTCACGCTCAGCCCCCTCGACAACGCAAATAACAAATAGTATATAGGAGACAACCCAATAATCTATGGAAAAGAAGATTTTTAAGACAACAATCGGCGGGCGTGAAGTAACCGTCGAAATCGGCGCGTACGCCGAGCAGGCAAACGGCAGCTGCTTAATCCGCTGCGGCGATACCGTAGTGATGACAAATGTGACGTTAGCCGCCGCACCCCGCCCGGGACTTGACTTTTTCCCGCTTGGAGTGGACTTTGAGGAAAAAATGTACGCCGTGGGCAGGATTCCCGGCGGCTTTAAAAAGCGCGAGGGGAGAGCCAGCGACAAGGCGATCTTAACGTCGCGCCTTATCGACAGGCCGATACGTCCGTTATTCCCCAAGGGGCTGTTCAACGACGTGGCGATTGTGTCAACCGCGCTGTCGGTTGACACCAATATTCCGCCCGAGGTGTTCGGCATGATAGGCTCGTCCGTCGCGCTGTCCGTTTCGGACATACCCTTTTACGGTCCCACGGGTTCGGTAATTGTGGGGTATGTCGACGGCGGGTATGTCGTCAATCCCGACAATGAGCAAAGGGCGAAAAGCAAGATGCACGTTGTGGTCAGCGGTACCGAAAACGCCATTATGATGGTGGAGGCGGGCGCGGACACTGTCAGCGAAGAAATTATGCTGGGCGGCATACTTTTCGGGCATGACGAAATCAAAAAGCAGGTCGCGTTTATCAATGAGATTGTCGCGGCGGTAGGCAAGCCCAAGAAGGAAATGGAGTATTACAAGGTATCTGAGGAAGTTGACACAGCCGTTCGCGCCTTTGCGAATAAGCTGATTGACGACGCGCTTAATACTACGGACAGGACAGAGCGGCAGGACAAGCAGGACGAGGCGGACAAACTGACGCTCGCTCATTTTGCCGAGATTTTCGAGGGCAAGACGCGGGAAATCAAGGACACTTTGTATAACATCACCAAAGAAAAGGTAAGGGCGAAGATAATAAACGACGGCTTCCGTCCCGACGGGCGGAAATTAGACGAGATTCGCGATATTTGGTGCGAGGTCGGCGTTTTGCCCCGCGTTCACGGCTCGGCGGTGTTCACACGCGGTCAGTCGCAGGCACTCACCACCTGCACTCTTGGCACTATTTCCGACGTGCAGAAGCTTGACAACCTTGACGAGGAGACGTATAAAAGGTATATGCACCAGTATAATTTCCCGCCGTATTCCGTGGGCGAGGCGAAGCCTATGCGCGCCCCCGGCCGCCGCGAAATCGGTCACGGCGCTTTGGCGGAAAGGGCGCTCGAGCCCGTTATTCCGTCCGAGGAGGAATTCCCTTACGCCATACGCTTGGTCAGCGAGATTTTGTCCTCAAACGGCTCCACCTCTCAAGCAAGCGTTTGCGGCTCTACCTTATCGCTTATGGATGCGGGCGTACCGATTAAGGCGCCCGTCGCGGGCATCGCAATGGGGCTTATCAAGGACGAAAACAGCCGCAAAATCGCGGTTTTAAGCGACATTCAGGGCATGGAAGACTTTTTGGGCGACATGGACTTTAAGGTGGCGGGTACGCAAAAAGGTATTACGGCCATTCAGATGGACATTAAAATCAAGGGCATCGACGAGGGCATTTTGCGTACTGCGCTTGAGCAGGCGCGTGCAGGCCGGATGCACATTTTGGGCAAAATGCTCGAAGCGTTGCCCGAACCCAGACAGGAACTTAGCAAATACGCGCCGAAAATCATTATGTTTTTGATCGATCCCGAAAAAATCGGCGACGTGATTGGAAAATCCGGAAAAACCATTAATCAAATTATCGCGGAG
>WRDI01000027.1 GCA_009783515.1 Bacillota bacterium
TGGGTGGCAAACGTTGAAAATGTTGCGAATATCTTGAACAATAAATTAAGGCAGCATTCTTCTTAAATGCCGTTATTATCATAAAACCAAGAATTGCAACCGAAAAACCCTCTGCCTATGTCAGACATAGTACCTGTTTTTCGGTGATTAGCGATAAAACATGACCTTAATTGAGCATTACAAATACGTCAAAACGGAACAAATTAAAATGTTTCTTTGAAATACAAAACAACAACATAAAGGAGAAAACAAAATGGCAACAAAAATCAGGCTGACGAGAATGGGCGGCAAAAAAGCCCCGTTCTACCGCGTGGTGGTGGCGGACTCGCGTACGTCGCGGGACGGGGGGTATATCGAACTTATCGGTACTTACAACCCGCTTACCGACCCTGCCGAGGTTAAACTTGACGCGGAAAAGGCGAAAAAGTGGATAGCTAACGGCGCGCAACCCACGGACACCGTGCGCTCGCTGTTTGTCCGGGCGGGGATTGTGGAAACAAAGCCCGTACCCGCCAAGACGGGCAAGACGCCCAAGAAAGAGGACTAACAGGAGTTAAAAAATGGAAGATTTACTGAAGTTTATCGTCGAAAATCTTGCCGACCACCCCGAAAATATCGTCATCACCCGCGAGGGCGACGACATTAAGGTAGCCGTCCCCAAGGCGGAGATGGGCAAGTTTATCGGCAAGCAGGGGCGTATTGCCAAGGCGATTCGCACAATCGTAAAAGCGTCGGCAAAGGGCGAAAGAATCAGGGTGGACATCGTCGAGGTCGAATAGGCGGGCAGATAATAGGTAGAATGACGGGCGAATAATGGTCGAATAATTTGGCAAACAAGCGGCAGAACAGCGGCGCGGTAATAGTATGGTTTGTTGCTTTTACGGCAGTTGCTCCGATTTTGCCGCACCCCGCGACGTCCCCGGCGTGCCGAGCTTTACGTCGTTATGCGGCGTATTGTGGTATTAACACACGGCGTGCCGAGGCGTTACGCCTTGCAAACAAAATCTGTTGTTCACGGAGGTCAAAATGGAGCAGTTTATTGTCGTTGGCGAAATAGTCAAGCCTCAGGGACTAAGCGGCGAGGTAAAAATTAGGCCGCTAACTAACGATGTTTCGCGCTTTAAAAAGCTGAGGGCGGTTTATGTCGATACCGCCCTTTGTTCAGTTTCGACGGTACGAGTGGACAATGGCTTTGTGTTTATCAAATTTGCAGACGCGGACAGTCGCGAAAAGGCGGAAAAGCTTGTCGGCAAACTTGTCAAGGTAGAGCGGCTTCACGCATTGAGTGTGGAAGAAGGCGAGTATTTTATCGCGGAGCTTATAGGGTGTAAATTTACCACGGACGACGCGGGCCTGAACGGAATAATAACAAACGTGTGGCAACACGGAGCAGCGGACGTTATCGAGGTGGAGCTAATACACGGTGGGACGCTTATGTTTCCGTTTTTAAAATCGCTTGCATTAAAGGTCGATACAGCGGAAAAGCAGGTGAAAGTATCCTCCGAAGCGTTAAAAAAAGTTGCCGTTATCGACTGAAAAAATTTTAAGTATCAATATGGGGAAAATAAAGTAGGCAAAAGCGGTGAGGATAATAGAAAAAGGCTTCTCCTGCGGCGATGAGAGTAAGGCGTCGCAAGCCAAACCCAAGCTCAAGCCACAAAAAAAAGCCAACGGATACGGATAATTTAGCGTATTATAAGCAAAGCGTTCATCTAAAAATAAAAATACCGTTGATAAAAAAATATATAAAAAGCTATTCGCCCGCTTCCCCCTTTTCAATTTGCGGGATAAAATTTTCGAATATAATATTGTCGCAGTACGTAATGACACGCTCCAAATCAGCGTTGCTACGGACGGTCCACGCCAAGGTGGGTAGTTTTGTTCTTGTTACCCACTTGTTTGGCAGAAGGTCGAAGCGGTAGGACACAAAATCTGGCCGCGAAACGTGATTCATCTTTAGGCGCCTAAGGATTGACCGTTTTAACGCGCTCGGCAAGTCCTCTTTCGTGAAAAGGGTGGAAAGCTGGCCGCGCGGGATTTCGAAAGCGTTCTTTTTGAAGTATTCCAACGAGTACGGGCTGAAAGACTGCACCGCTACCTCGCCTTTGTAGCTATGTAACATTTCTATCACTTTGCTTTCCATGGGTCCGCAGGCGGTTTGGTTTTTGGTTTCTATCAAGATGGGCGTCTGACCGTTAATCGTTTCTAATACTTTTTCAAAGGTCGGAATCATCCACTCGGTAGGCTCGCCCGCGATGTTCCAAAGGTTTGTGTTTTTAAGGTCGTCCGCCGCGATTCCCGAAATATAACCGTCCCTGCCAGTCATGCGCGACAACTTGTCGTCATGAAACACGACAATCGTGCCGTCCGCCAAAAGCCGCACGTCCAGTTCGACAGGGAAACCGCATTTGGCGGCGTTTGAGAATGCGGCAATAGAATTTTCGGGTAAGTCCGCGGTATGTAGCCCGCGGTGGGCTATGGGCTTTGTAAAAAGCCAAGTTTTTTTAATATCCATAAATACCTCTGAGGTAGGGATTAGTGTGGAGTTTGGAGTTAAGGTCAAATTTCAGAAACATGAAAAATTGCTTTATAACGAAAACACTGTCACTATACTATATTTATAACGATACCGATACAATTATATCACACAAAAAGTCCAAACACAACAGTTTAACCCGAAAAATTTGATATTTCTCTACGAAATTTGCAAATTCTATTGTATTTTTTACATTTTTGGTGTATAATGGGGCATAAAACCGAGATTCGTAACCATTTTGGCAAATTTGAGCAAAAAGTATAAGGACGGCAATGGACAACAGACAGACACAAATCAGGAATTTCTGCATAATAGCGCACATTGACCACGGCAAGTCGACCCTGGCGGACCGTCTTATCGAGTACACGGGCACAGTGTCTAAGCGTGAGCTGACCGATCAAATGCTTGACAGCATGGACATTGAGCGCGAGCGGGGGATTACAATCAAGCTGACTCCCGTTCGTATGTTGTATGTTAAGGACGGCGTGGAATATACCTACAATTTGATAGACACCCCTGGTCACGTGGACTTTACCTACGAGGTGTCAAGGTCTTTGGCAGCATGCGAGGGCGCGCTCTTGGTTGTGGATGCGTCGCAGGGGGTGGAGGCACAGACCCTCGCCAACGTGTACCTTGCGCTTGATAATAATTTGGAAATTCTGCCGGTTATAAACAAAATTGATTTGCCCTCCGCCCGCCCAAACGAAGTGAAACACGAGATTGAGGACATAATAGGGCTATCCGCGCAAGACGCCCCCCTTATCAGCGCTAAAGACGGTCTGAATATTAATGCTGTTTTAGACATAGTCGCGGAGCAAATTCCGCCGCCAAAGGGGGATTGTGACGCGCCCTTTAAAGCTCTTATTTTCGATTCTTATTACGACAATTACCGCGGCGCGGTCTGCCTTGTCCGCGTTATGGACGGGTCTGTTACGGCGGGCAAACGAATAAAGATGATGGCGACGGGCAAGGTGTTCGAGGTGACCGAGGTGGGTTTTTTTTCGCCCAAAACCACGCCCTGCGCCGTGCTGTTTGCGGGCGATGTAGGGTACCTTTCGGCAAGCATTAAAAATGTAGCGGACACAGCTCCCGGCGATACGGTGACGGATGCGGACAACCCCGCCAAGACCGCGTTGCCGGGGTACAAAAAGGTGACGCCGGTGGTCTTTTGCGGCGTTTACCCCGTGGACGGCTCGCATTACAATGACTTAAAGGATGCGCTGGAAAGATTAAAGCTTAACGACGCCGCCTTGTTTTATGAGCAGGAAAGCTCGGCGGCTTTGGGTTTTGGCTTTAGGTGTGGGTTTTTGGGGCTACTTCACATGGAAATTATCACGGAAAGGCTGGAAAGGGAGTTCGACCTTAATTTAATAACCACCGCGCCGGGGGTCAATTACCACATCACCAAGACGGACAAAGAAATGGTCACCGTCACGAATCCCAGCAATATGCCGCACGTGAGTGAAATCGAGTTTATCGAGGAACCGATGGTGAGGGCGGAGATTTTTACCCCTCCGGATTACATTGGGGCGGTTATGGATTTGTGCAAGGACAAGCGGGGCGATTATAAGGACATGATTTACCTTGATAAAAGCAGGGTGAAGTTGGTATACGAAATCCCGCTTAACGAGATTGTGTACGACTTTTTTGACGGGCTTAAGTCGAGAAGCCGCGGATATGCCAGTTTGGATTATGAGATTATCGGGTATAAAGAGAGCGATTTGGTGCGATTGGACGTATTATTGAACGGGGATATTTGCGACGCGCTAAGTATTATTGTCAATAAAGAGAAGGCGTACGGGCGGGGACGGAGTTTGGTGGAAAAACTGAAAGAGGTGATACCGCGGCAAATGTTTGAGATTCCTATTCAGGCGGCGATAGGCGGCAAGGTGATAGCGCGCGAAACGGTAAAGGCGATGAGGAAGGACGTTTTGGCAAAGTGTTACGGCGGGGACATATCGAGGAAAAGAAAGCTGTTGGAAAAGCAGAAAGAGGGTAAGAAGCGGATGAGGCAAATCGGCTCGGTAGAGGTACCCAGCGAAGCGTTTATGTCGGTGTTGAAACTGGATAACTAAGAATCTGTATGGATGATTTCAAACGACGGTCTTTACGGGTCTTTTTGCGTCTCTCTGCGGCTTTCTTCCTTGACGTAGCGCTGCTACGCCTTCGTTAGAATGCCTTGATAGACACAAAAATCCCTCGTAAATACCGCATTTTCAATTCATCCATACAGATTCTAAGGCGCGGGGGTCATTCTTTTGCCGTTTTTTAATTTTGCTATAAATTTACTTGTGCAAGTTACCGGTTTTCTGCTATAATATATCGGGTGGGTTGTTCAAACCTGTTTGACGAAAGCCTTAAACGCGCTTTTTCAATTACCCTTACAAATTCTAAAAATTTTAGGAGGCTTTTCTATGGCGTACAAACCGGAGGTGCAGCCGCTATTTGACCAGTATGAGGCAAGAATGGAGAAAGCGGTGGCATTTTTAAAAAACGACCTGTCGCTGATACGGGCGGGCAGGGCAAACCCGCAGGTTTTAAGCAAAATCACCGTCAACTATTACGGCACGCCCACGCCGCTCGTGCAGATGGCGAACATAACGGTGCCGGAGGCGCGGATGCTCTTGATTTCCCTGTGGGACGCGTCGGCGATGAGGGACGTGACAAAGGCGATTTTGGCGTCTGACCTTGGGATAAACCCGACCGACGACGGCAAAAGCATCCGTTTGGTGTTTCCGCAACTGACCGAGGAGCGCAGAAAGGAGCTTATTAAGCAGGTAAAAAAGAACTGCGAGGAGAGCAAGGTGGTACTGCGGAATGAGCGGCGCGACGCGATGGAAGCGGTTAAAAAGCTGAAAAATGATAAGGCTATTTCCGAAGACGAGGAGAAGGCCTTTGGCGCGGATATCCAAAAGTTGCTTGACAAGCGTATCGAGGCGGTGGACAAGGTGCTGAAGGAGAAGGAAGCGGAGATACTTGAGGTGTAGGTGTTAGTGGCCAGTGACAAGCGGTCAGGTACAAGGTATCAGGTACCATATAGCGGTTGGTATGTTGTCGTAGGGGCGACCCTGCAAAGCAAGACCGCGAACGCTTCTATGCAAGGTCTTATTGGTCGTCCGTCGGACAAGGTTTAGGGGTTGTGGTTGAAGTATAACAGCGGGGACAATACAATAAGGGTAAAAATCCCGAAAAAAATCTGCGCGGTGAAAAAGACCGACGGACTTGATTTTGTCGTGAGTGAGGATAAGCGCGAAAAGCCCGAACCCCCCGCGCTTACAAAATCCGTTGAGGCAAAAATAATTGACACGGTTTCAAAGTCAGGTAAGCCGAAAAAATCCGACATATCACATAAGTCCGGTTCAAGGAATAAAGTTGGCGCCAAAACGGGGCTTTTGCACATCGCCTTTATAATGGACGGCAACGGCAGGTGGGCGAAAAGCCGCCGTTTGCCCAGGGCGGCAGGACATAGGGAAGGGTTAAAAACCATCGAAATGGCAGTTAAGGTAGCGGTAGCGCACGGCATTCCGTATTTATCCTTTTTTGCTTTTTCGACAGAAAATTGGAAGCGCCCCAAGGCGGAAGTGGATTCGCTTATGCGCCTGCTCAAAACGCGGTTGCCAGAAATGGCGAAAAAGCTGGCGAAACAGGGGCTTAAGTTGCGGTTTTGCGGCGATTTTTCGATTTTTGACGAGGAATTAAAGGATATTTTATTGTCGGCGCAGACTTGGACGGAGAGTGGGGTACAGAGCGTGGAGCGTGGAGTTAAGGCGGGAGGTAGATGGGGAATGAGAGAATCGGGGGTTAGGACCGAGGAGTTAGGGGTTAGGGCCGAGACGAAGGGAGTGGTCAATATTTGTTTGAATTATGGGGGGAGGCAGGAGATTGTCAATGCCGTAAATATGGCGGTGGCGGCGGGCAAACACGTGTCCGAAAGCGAGTTTGAAGGGTTTCTTTATACAAAAGGGCTGCCCGACCCTGATCTTTTGATTCGTACGGGAGGCGAAAAACGTATAAGCAACTTCTTTTTGTACCAGCTATGCTATACGGAATTATATTTCAGCGACAAATTATGGCCGGAGTTTAGCGAAACGGATTTTGAATTTGCTATAGATGATTTTTATAAGCGTAATCGACGGTTTGGGAAATTGTGAAAAAAAGACTGATAACGGGAATATTTATTGCGGCGGTTTTCATCGGGGTTTTGGCGTTGACGCTGTACATTACGCGGTATTTTAGTCCCGCTTTTTTCACCTTTGATGTCTTTGTGTGGCTGCTGATGCTGGGTGCGTCCTTTGAGGTGTCGCGCGCACTTAAGCGGGAAACCATCACTCCCCTGTATACCCTTGTCGCCTCGGGAACAGTCGTGGGCGCGGCGTCGTTCTACCTTGTCTATTATTTGGCGGGAGGCGACGCGACTACTCTTGCCATGTTGGCGTTTGCTTCGGTCATCTTTGTATCCGCGTTGCTCGGATTCGTAATTATGGCGGCGCGGCGCGAAAGCGGCGGAATCGAGACCTGCTTTGTGTTTGTGTACCCTGTGACCGTGCTGTTTTTTATGTTGCTGATAAATTATTTGCCGACAGACCCAAAAAGAGCGGCGGGAATGGCGCTTTTGTTTTTGGTTACGCCTCTGACCGACGTGTTTGCGTTTTTGGTGGGTTCTGCGGTTAGAGGACCGAAATTAGCTCCAAAAATCAGTCCCAAAAAGACTCTTTCGGGCGCAATCGGAGGCTTGTTGGGCGGGATATTAGGGGGGTTTTTGGTGTATATCATGACGCGAAGCGTGTTTTTTGGATTTTTGGGGCTTAATCCGCTGACGGCGGGCTTTGATTTGGTGCACTTTTTGACATTGGGATTTATCGGGTCCGTCCTGACACAGGGGGGCGATTTGCTTGCTTCCGCATTCAAACGCAAGACGGGGATTAAGGATTATGGGCGGCTATTGCCCGGGCACGGCGGGATTATGGACAGGATTGACGGCATGATGGTCAACGCCGCGTTTGTATACTTATATTTATTACTGGTTGTTTAAGAACTTGTGTTCGCAGATTACTAAATGGCTGAAAAGCGTCTTTATTATCGGCGCCGTTAAAGGCCCGATACAAATTAAGCCGTCTGAATAGTTTAAAAACGCCGATTTTACATGAACATACCCTAACTATGAACACGGGTTTCAATAATTGTACGAGAGGTAGCAGGGCTTGGTCACCGATTTTTTTACAAAAACATTAAGCGTGATAGGAAGTACGG
The DNA here is from genome assembly GCA_009783515.1 of Bacillota bacterium. Classification (GTDB taxonomy): domain Bacteria; phylum Bacillota; class Clostridia; order Christensenellales; family Pumilibacteraceae; genus WRAF01. The sequence continues at coordinate 7,787 of WRDI01000027.1, forward strand.
GGTCGATAGGGACAGCCGCACTGAAAATTGCGGGCAGCTTGGGAATTAGGGTGCGCGCTTTGACAGCCCACTCGAATTTGGAATTGTTGAAGCGGCAAGCTGAAGAGTTTAAGCCTGATTTTGTGGGCGTAACGGACAGGAGTAAGTTTGTAGAGGCGAAACGACTGTTTGGCGGCAAACTACTGACGGGGGATGAGGCTTTGAGTGTGCCGAGTGAAATATGCGATACCGCGCTTGTGTCAGTGGTAGGGATAAGCGGCTTAATTGCGGCAGAGGCGGCGATAAAAAACGGTGTGCGTGTTGCGCTGGCAAACAAAGAGTGTGTGGTTGCCGGCGGCGAAATCTTGACGAGGTTGTTAAAAGCACAAAACAGCGGCGAAGAAGCGGGTGCAAGTGGCAAAAAAGCTGAGGTTATTCCGGTGGACAGCGAGCATTCCGCCATATTCCAATGTCTTAAGGCGGGGCGGGAAAATGATATTAAGCGTTTGATACTTACGGCAAGCGGCGGCGCGTTTTATAACTATAGCGAAGTTCGCCTGAAAAACATAACCCCCGCCGATATATTCCACCCTAACTGGAGGATGGGACGCAAGATTACCATTGACAGTTGCACGCTTATGAACAAGGCGCTCGAAATTATCGAGGCATATTGGCTGTTTTTGGCGGATAAAATAGACTGTGCAAGGGCTTCCGACGCGATTGAGTATGTTATTCACCCCGAAAGCATTATCCATTCCATGGTGGAGTTTGAGGACGGCGCGACGCTGGCGCAACTAAGTATCCCCGACATGAGTTTGCCGATAAGTTACGCCCTCACATATCCCACAAGAGCGCAAGCAATTTCGACGTTTAACTTTGATAATGCCTTGACGTTTGTTAAGAAAAACCCGCTTTTCTATGCCCCGGAGCTTGCTTTTGCGGCGCTACGAGTGGGCGGGTCGGCGGGCACGGTGCTAAATGCTGCAAACGAGGCGGCGGTCGCCTTATTTGAAAAAAGGCTGATTTCCTTTGCGGACATAGCAGAGACGGTCAAAAACAGCTTGTCTATGTCAGACATAGTACCTATAAATACTGTTTTTGACGTAATTGCGGTGCATGAGGAAACGGTGAGGAGAGTAATGCTCAATGCGCAATGCTGAACGCTTAATAAATGATAAATTTAAGAATTGTGCCTTGAATGGATAAGTATTGATACGTGCAAAAAAACATAACCATCATTGAGCATTGCGCATTAAAAAATAAACTTTACGGAGAAAATAATGCAGATCTTAGCATACATCGGCTACATTCTGTTAGCCATACTGATACTTATGCTTATGATAACCATTCACGAGCTGGGGCATTATCTTGCAGGCAAAATCCTCAAGTTCAAGATAAATGAGTTTGCCATTGGTATGGGACCAAAGGTTTTCTCTAAAAAGAAGAAGAACGGCGAGATTTTCTCAGTCCGTGCCGTACCCTTAGGCGGCTTTTGCGCGTTCGCTGGCGAGGACGATGCCGACCAGCCTAAAAAAGCCAACGACAGTCCTTACGATGCAAAAACTGTCGATGTTTTTGAGGAAGAGATTGCCCGTCACCCTGTTCCAATCGCGGCGCAAACTGCGGAAAAAGCGAAGAAAAAGGGTATAGTTGGTTTTGCGGGTGCTCTTTCCGGCACGGCGGGAGGGGAACTTGCGGGTGTAAACTCCGAGCTTAAAAACTTTAACGACCAAAAACCGTGGAAGCGCATTATCGTTTTAATGTCCGGCGGGCTTTTCAACCTGATTTCGGCGGTTTTATTCAGCTTTATATTCATTTGGGCGGTAGGTCTCCCTCAGCCGCAGGTCGCCGCTTTTGCTGTTGACGAGTACGGCAATTACTACACGCCACATGTCGTCGAAGGAAATATGCTTGAGCTTGGCGACATAATTACGCACGCGGACGGCAAAAGCATGGATCTCGACTATATGTTTTCGGGGGTAATTGCCGACGGCAAGGCACAGGAGGTTACGCTGACGGTTATTAAAAACAACGGCAAAAAGGAGCAAATCAGGTTAAGAAGACAGCAGGTAGCCATCCCCGCCACCGACATCAACGGCAATATTTTAAGAGACAAGGACGGAAAGATAAAATATTCGGAAGTCAAGGATAAAAATGGAAAAGTGACGCACAAAACTGTTATCGACGCAGACGGTAATGTAATTTATAAGGTTGTTTTGGACGAAAACGGCAATATAATAACAAAGCTTGTCGTTGACGGGGATGGCAACGAAAAATACAGACTGGTGACTGATGAAATCAGACGGGACAATAACGGAAATTTAATCTATAAATACTTGGTTGTAAACGGCGATTGGAAAGATGAGGAGGGCAAAACAGTTGCGAAAGACGGTGATTTGCACTTCATTTATGAATCAAAATTCGGACTTTCCTTTTCGACGCATTACAGTGGAGGCTTTGTTACTGCCATTAAACGTAGCGTGCCGCTGACGGGTAAGATGTCGTGGTTGGTATTAAGCACGTTGGGCAAGCTGCTGACCGGGCAGATGTCCTGCACCGCCGTGTCCGGACCTGTCGGAACGATCGCTGGCATAGCCGAGGGCGCAGCGATGGGAGGCTGGCGGTTTATTTTGATTATGCTTCCGCTTATCGCCGCAAACTTGGGGGTGTTTAATCTGCTACCCATACCCGCGTTGGATGGGTCGAAGATTATTTTTTCTATAATCGAGTGGATTAGAAAAAAGCCGATAAACCGCAAGGTGGAGAACATGATTCACGCGATTGGGTTGTTGGTGTTGCTAGGACTGGTGATTTTAGTGGACATTACGGGAATGTTTGCGCGGTGCGGGTTTTAATTAGGTATATTCCGAAACAATGAAAGTAATTTTTATGAAAAAGCTAAGGAAGTTTTTGTGTTTTGGGCTGACGCTGGTTGATGTGGATGGTATTGTATGGTATCGTTAAAAGTGGACGCAGAGATATATAGCGAGTAAAATAAAGTGGACACAAAAAAGGAGGAAGAAAAGGACAATCGAAAGAAGTACGGATAGGAGTTCAGGAAACAGATTGTGGCGCTTCACCGGAACGGAAAAACGTATCGACAGTTACGAGCAGAGTACGGGGGTGAATTCGAACACGGTATCGGAGTGGATACGAAAGTATTCCGAGGTAAAAATGCCTGATATGGCGGCATATTGCAGGAGAAATCCTCAAGGCCTGATGTTCCATTCGGACAGAGGTTGCCAGTATACGGCATTCTCTTTTCGAAAATTCCTGGATAACTGTAGCGTTGTTCAATCTTTTTCCAAGAAAGGACACCCTTACGACAACGCCGTAGCCGAAAGCTTTTTTAAATTCTTGAAACACGAGGAAACGAACAGAAGAAATTATCAAACCCTAAAAGAATTGGAGTTGTCTGTTTTTCAATACATCGAGGGCTATTACAATTCTAAACGGCCGCATGCCGGACTCAGTTACCTGACGCCAAATCAGGCCGAAAAAAATTTCTCAAACCGAGGTTTGAGAAACATCAATTGACTGCTTTGCTATATATTCTTGTGTCTACTTACTTGATTATTGTCCACTTTTATAACGATGCGGAATTTGGACAAAGTATAGTTCGTTACCGCGACGCGCAGGCTGGCTGTACTTATACCATAAAACCTTTAGTGGGTTTCGACGATATAACAGAGAAGTTCCTTAAAATATTAATTAAGTAAAACTTTTAATCGTTCTTTGCGGCAATGAAATTTTTTTTGGAAAACGAGCGATTAGGGCTTGCCCTTTTTGATTTTTTGCTTTATAATAAATCATATAAGCTTAACGAAATAAACAATGGATTTCAAAGTAAGTTTAAGGGTAAAAGCGAGGGCTATTTATTATTTAAGTCAGCTTGCAAGCAATGAATTATGGAAACAACGGGAAAGAAAATACACAAAAAATCATTTAGACCGCTATACGGCAAAACGTTTTGCTTGGGCGTAGTGCTATTTGTTTTATTTTTCACGGCGGCGGCGTTTGGCGCGGGTGGTCGAATTTCATACCATTACGCGAATGCGGAAAACACGAGTGATTTTGCGGGCGGCGACGGAAGCAAGGAAAATCCGTTTATAGTTACCACCCCGAAACATTTGGAGAATATCAGGAAGTATGTTTATGTATATGACGAAGATAATCCATTCGATTATTTTCCGTATTATTTCGCTTTAGGCGCAGATGTAGACTTAAAAGATACTCTTGGGGAAAGCGGAAGCCTTCATAACGGCGGTAAGGGTTGGATACCGATTGGCGACAACGTAAATTTCTTTTGCGGCGTTCTTGACGGACGAGGCTATACTATACGCAATTTATGGTTAGAAGATCCCGAAATGGAGAACGCCGGCCTTTTTGGAAATGTGTACGACACGGTCATTCAAAACCTCAACATTGTGTTGGACAGTCGGGGAATTTTGGCATATTCCGGTGGAGGACTTGTAGGATATTTGGAAAGCTATAATGGAGAGTGCCGGATAGAAAATTGTTCCGTAACAGGAAATATATTTACAAAACAGCCGGAAGAAGATAGAGCCGCCGGAGGTTACGGAGCCGCGGGCGGATTTGCAGGAGTGGTAAAGGGTGCGGTCATCGTCAACTCATATTATATCGGAAAATTGAATACCGATTGCCGCTATACGGGAGGTTTAGTTGGAGTTGCCGACGGCGTAACTGTGGAAAATTGTTATGTAAAAGCCGTCATACGGGGGCAAAGCAACTTTGGCGGGATAATCGGCCGCACTTATGAGTTTTCACCCAGCTTAATAAACGATTGCTATGTGGATTTAATATGTGACGATAATATGGACGTGTTTGTTGGCGTAGTAGACAAAAATACGCAATGTATGGTCGGCTTTTCGTACTCCGTTAGAAATGGTAAGATTTCTTTAGATGAGAAATATCTAACAATTAACTCGCAAGTTTTAAGCGCAGAGCAAACCAAAACGGAAGCTGCCTATGTGGGATTTAATTTTAATGCCATTTGGGGAATTTTTGAGAATATCGGAACACCGTATTTAAAGAACTTTAATAACGCCGTGCTGATTTTGCCGGGTAAGATTTACGACGGGACTCCGGATTTTATTTCCGATTTTCAATATTTAGGCAACTATAACGAGGCCAAACTTATAACGCTGATAAAGCTGACCGAACCGGTCGATAAATTGCCGGACCGCCATGTCGACATTTACCCGATGGAAATAGATTATGCAACGGAATACGCTTATCAAGTCTATATCGCGCCGCTTTATGAAATACGGCGGGCGGAACTTACCGTTTCGGTTGAGAACCAGGGCAGAATTAATCCTGTTTTTATCATAACGGATATTACGGGCTTCAAAATGGGCGATGATGAAAGCGTAATCAACGGTTTATTTTCCTTTAATTACAGCGTTAAAAACCTTCGCCGTGGCGTATATGAGGATGTAAAAGTCAACGCGGGGCTTTCTACAAGTAACTATGAGATTAAATATAATCTTGCCGTGACGGGATTGTATACCTATGAGATTATTTTGATTATCGCGGGATGCGCCGTTTCCCTCGCGTTTGCGGTCTTTATATTTGTTTGGCATATTGTTGAGAAAAAAACTTTCGCGGATTTAGGGCGGGCGTTTAAGAAAATATTCATAAAAGAAAAAACCGTTACCGTCGAAGTGGTGAAAGAAGTTCGCGTTGAAGTGCTCAAAGAGGTTCCTGTGCATAGTGGGAAATCATTACCTATAAATGAGTTAACACATAGAGAAAAAGAAGTAGCCGAGCTTTTATTGCTTGGAAAATCCCGCCGCGAGATCGCCAAGGCATTGTATATATCCGAACATACTGTTAAGTCGCATTCAGAAAATATCTTTAGTAAGTGTTATGTCAAAACTCAAAAAGCTTTTATTGGAAAATATTTACTTGATGCCGATAATAAAAGCGACAATGAGAATCAAGAAAAAAACGTTTTTTAATTCATAATAGAACTTTATAATTTTTTCGTATGGAGCCGCTCAAACAATGAGACGGCTCTTTTTTATGCAAAGTACCCGTAAGAAAGGACATTTTTTCAAGTTTTCTTAAAAATCCCACTAAAAGAGGATAAAAAAATCCCACAAAAAGCCGATGACGAGAAATAAAAACGGCGTTATAATCAAGGCACAGGACAAAAAACCTTAAATTTTTTTGCAGGAGGCAAACACAATGTCAGATTACGAATCGCTTACTATGAGTGGCTTGACGCCGAAAGAAAAACGCATCGCGATGCTTTTACTCTACGGCAAGGCCCGTAAAAGGATCGCAGGTATTATAGGCATAGCGGAAAGCACAGTCAAATCGCATACGGAAAATATCTTTAAAAAGATCGGCGTCAAAACCCAAAAAGAATTTATGAGCAAGTATCTTATGAAAGATGATTGCTGCATGGAATGAACCTAAAAACCAAAAAAATATAAAGGAGAAACATATGCAAAACAGATTCAACACAATCGACGGCGAAACCTTGATGACTAAGCCACTCGCACCCATCAGGTTCGTCGCGGACTCATTTATTCCGCAAGGCTTACACATTCTCGCAGGTGCGCCTAAGACCGGCAAATCATGGCTGGCACTCTGGCTGTGCCTGCAGATCGCGAAAGGCGAAAACGTCTGGAACTTCAAAACAGAAAAAGGAACAACGCTGTACCTCTGCTTGGAGGATAGTGAGAACCGTATTCAGAGCAGACTGTTCGACGTCACCGATGACGCGCCGAATAATGCACATTTCACTGTGACCTCGAACACCATCGGCGACGGACTAAGCGAACA
>WRDI01000028.1 GCA_009783515.1 Bacillota bacterium
CAACGGGAAAAAGGTGTGGTTGGGAGTGAAAAGGGTAATAGCGTGAGAATCGCCCCGACTTTTTGCTACCCCACCCCTTGTCAAAGAAGATTTCGTGGTGCACCTGCCATTTATCCTTTGTCATTCTGAGCCTTCCTTTGTCATCCTGAGCGTAGCGAAGGATCTCAACCACATATAAGCGGAATAGATCCTTCGCTAACGCTCAGGATGACAATAAAAACAAGGATAACAAAAAAAGACAACATAAAAATTTGACCTTAAAATTTGACCTTCACTTAGCACTATACACTTAGCACTTAGGAGCAGTATGATAGCAGACAAATGGGCTGATTACGAAATAATCGCCACGGGCGGGGGCGAAAAGCTGGAAAAGTGGGGGGACGTAGTGCTTTTGCGTCCCGACCCGCAGGTGATTTGGCCCGCCGCGTTTGATTTGTCAAGCTATAAGGGGTTGTGCGCGAAATACACAAGGAGCAGCAGCGGGGGCGGAAGCTGGGAGAGGCTTAAAAAGATTCCCGACGAGTGGACGGTGGGGTATAAGGATTATAAGTTTTCCTTAAAGCTGATGGGGTTTAAGCACGTGGGGCTGTTTCCCGAACAAGCGTCGAATTGGGACTTGATAAGCGGGCTTATCAAAAACGCGGGACGGCAGGTAAACGTCCTTAACCTATTCGCCTATACCGGTGGAGCGAGCGTCGCGGCGGCTATGGCAGGGGCGAAGGTGACTCACGTCGACGCGGCGAAGGGCATGGTGGAAAGGGCGGGGCTTAATGCAAAATTGTCAAACATTCCTAATGACAAAATAAGGTATATTGTGGACGACTGCGCCAAGTTTGTGACGCGGGAGATTAAGCGGGGAGTACGCTACGACGCGGTGATTATGGACCCGCCAAGCTTCGGGCGGGGCGCGGGCGGCGAGGTGTGGAGGTTAGAGGACAATTTGTATTCGTTAGTCAAGTTGTGTTCGTCCGTTTTGGCCGACAACCCTTTGTTTTTTTTGATAAACAGCTATACGACGGGATTGCAATCCACCGCATTAGAAAACGTCCTGTCCTTGGGGCTGGGTGACAAAATCAGCGGTAAGGGCAAGGTCGAAGGGTACGAGGTGTGCCTCTCGACGGGCGAAGGAATACCGCTCCCATGCGGCTACAGCGCGATGTATAAATGAGTTTGGGGTGTAGAGAGTGGAGCTGTGGTCAAATTTATTACATAGAACCGACCTTCATTGTGCGTTGTGCATTAAAATCTGACCTTAACTCTACACCCCACACTGGATTTTATATTTGTAATTTGCGATAAGGAACATAAAATGGACGAACTTATAGTCCTATACGAGGACAACCACATAATCGTAACCGTTAAGCCCCAGAACATTCCGAGTCAGGGGGACAGCACGGGCGACCTTAGCCAGCTTGACATCGTCAAAAACTATATCAAGACGGCGGCAAATAAGGTTGGCAATGCGTTTGTGGGACTGGTTCACCGCCTTGACCGCCCGACAGGGGGGGTGATGGTGTTTGCCAAGACATCTAAGGCGGCGGCGCGATTATCGCAGCAGATACGGGACGGCGAACTTGAAAAAAGGTACCTTGCCGTAGTTGCGGGGAGACCCAAAGAGCCGCGCGGAAGATTGGTAAACGCTTTATTAAAGGACGAGACCGCCAACATTGTTAAGATTGTACCGCCCGCCACGGACGGCGCGAAAAGGGCAGAGCTTGATTATGTCGTTTTGGAGAGTAGCGGAAAACTCAGCCTTGTGGATATTAAACTCATCACCGGCCGCTCGCATCAGGCGCGGGCGCAGATGGCGGGTCTGAATTGCCCGATTTACGCCGACCAAAAGTACGGCGCGGCAGAAGGAAAAGGCGGCAATCTTGCTTTATGGGCTTATTCGCTCAAATTCGAGCACCCGACCACAAAACAGGCGATGGTTTTTAAGGTTTTTCCGCCCGAAACTACGCCATGGCAGGGCTTTGCCGTGAGTAAGTACGTGAATGTTGTTAAACCGGAGTAAGAATGCTCAATGCGAAATGCTCAATGAAGGACAAATTTTAGAAATGTGCCTTGAATGGTAAGCGATGATTCGCTCAAAAAAACGCGACCTCCACTGCGCATTAAGCATTGCGCATTGAGCATTAAAAACAAAAAAACTACCAAAAAGGAGACTAAATAAAAAATGAACATCTACCCCACAATCGAGGCCATGCTGCATTACGCGGGCGCGCACCTGTTACTTGACGAGTTGGATTACGTCTATGCCCGCAACAGCATAATGGAGCTGCTTGGCCTTAACGCGTACGAGGAGTACGAAATCAACGACGCGGAAATCGAGGAAATGACCGTGCCCGACGAGCTTGTCGACACACTTTTGACCTACGCCACGAGCCAAAACCCGCTTGACGAGGACAAACGTCGTGAGCTTTCCCTCAAGCTTGTCGCCGCCGTACTTAAACGCCCCGGCGAAATCGCGGATTTGTTTTCCAGTCTGCCGCGTCCCAAGGGCTTTGAGTGGCTGAGCGATTACGGTTATAAAAGCGGCTATATCCGCACTGCGACCAAAAAATGGGAGGCGAAAAACACCAAGGGCAGGTTAGAGGTTGCCTATACGGGAGCGCAGCCTAAGGGCGACAATAAAAAGTATCCCGCTTGCCGCTTTTGCCGAGAAAACGAGGGGTACGGTGCCAATCTTTTGATGCGCGCCGTCCCGCTGGACCTTGGCGACGAGAGGATGTTTTTCTATTACAAAAAGAATCCCGTTGTGCAAGGTCACGCGAATATAGTCGCCGAGTACCACCGCCCCTTGGAAATTGGGCGCGCCGCTTTGCACAAGATGTTTGACTTTGTCGCGGCTATGCCATCGTGGTTTATCGCCGCGAAAAACGGCAAGCACGAAAAATACGTCGTCGGCAGCCGCTTTACCCCCCTGCACAAGGCGAAGGACAAAAACAAGTTTAAAAGTGCGGAGTACCCGTACGTCAACGTTACAGTGGTCGACTGGTATATCGGCACGGTGCGCCTACTTTGCACCAACCGCGAAAAATTGATTGAATACAGCGAAAAGCTGATAAATATGTGGAACAGTTCCGAGCGCGAGACCGCCGTCTGTGTGCGCAAAATCGACAGCGAGTATTGCGTCGAGCTTATGTTTTTGGGGCGGGGGAAGTCGCCCGCCGCCGAATATAGTAATCTTGCGACGTTTGGCGGCGTTTTACAATATATGGGCGTGTTTGGACTGGACAAGGAGAAGGAAACTCAGCTTAAAGCGATTGAAAAGTTTGTCGCCAAGGAAGAAAAGTTTTCGCCTGCAAAATTGGAGGGAGGTATGAGTATACACGCGGACATGATAGGACGCTTGCTTGCCTCCGCAGGGAAAGAAAAGCCCACGCAGCTTGAGGCGGAATTGGATGTTAAGGATGAGGTCAACAAGACGTTAGAAAATGCGCTGATTAGTTTGAGTGAGCCTATAGAGGAGTTGTATACGAAGTTTTAACGCGGAATAGGATGACCCGAGATAATATGCGCAATGCTCAATGAAGGATAATTTTTAAGTAATGTGCCTTGAACAGTAGGCATTGTGTTATGAAAAAAACACAAACTTCATTTAACATTGAAACAAGGGAGATTTTTAAACGGTTATTTGGAGAAAATACCATGCTGACAGAACAATTAAATCGGCTTTTGAACGACACGACCGCGCTGATAGATTCGGCAGGCGATACAAAGACGCTGTACGGCATAAGAGTGGCGGTTTTGGGTAAAAATGGTAGCCTTACGGGGATTTTGCGCGGGCTTAAGGATTTGAAAAACGAGGAAAGACCGGTGGCAGGGAAACTTGCCAACGACGTACGCGAAACAATCGAGAGGGAACTTGCTCAAAAGGAAGAAAGACTGTCCGATGAGGAAATGGAGCGGCGGTTACTTTACGAAAAGGTCGATTTGACGCTTGACAAAAAGCCTTTTATCGTGGGCAAAATCCACCCGCTTAACGCCGTTTTGAAAAAGTCCGTCGCCTTTTTTGTGGGTTTGGGCTTCCGCGTGGAGGAAAGCCGCGAAATCGAGACCGTTTATTACAATTTCGACGCGCTTAATACCGCGCCCGACCACCCCGCCCGCGACGCGCAGGACACGTTTTTTATCACGCAAGATATTTTGTTGCGGTCGCAGACGTCGACGGGACAGATAAGGGTGATGGAGAAAACCCGCCCGCCCATACGGATTATTTCGCCGGGACGGGTGTACCGCAGCGACGAGGCGGACGCCACTCACACGCCTTGTTTTAACCAAATCGAGGGGTTGGTGGTGGACAAAGGCGTCACCATGTGCGATTTGAAGGCGGTTTTGGAAAGCTACGCCAAATTTTTGTTCAGCGATTGCACAAAGATTAGGTTTAGGCCGTCGTATTTTCCGTTTACCGAGCCGAGCGTAGAGGTTGACGCGTCTTGTCCCGCGTGCCACGGAAGCGGCTGCCGTATATGTAAGGGCACAGGCTGGATCGAGATTTTGGGTGCGGGAATGGTCAACCGCAACGTGCTTAAAGGCGTTGGGATTGACTCCGACGTCTACACGGGGTATGCGTTTGGTATGGGGCTTAATCGGATTACCGCGATTATTCACGGGATTACCGACGCCCGTGTTCCATTTGAGGGGGATGTGAGGTTTTTAAAACAATTTTAGGAGAATTTACGTGTTTTCTGCAAAAACAAGGGCAAAAACCCGCTATTTATGTCTGACATAGTATTAAAAACGCTGAAAAATTGAGGATTCCAATAGCATTATAAGTTTTACTGTTTCATATTTTGTCATCGGGTCATTCGCTGTGCTAAGGATAAACTCCGCGAAGGATCTCAACCACATAAGAAAAAGGAATAAGTTCTTTGCTTCGTTCAGAATGACATTTATTTTATAGGCGGGCGCGTAGGAGAAAAAAACATGAAAGTAACCTTAAATTGGCTTAACGAATATGTAAAAATCGACGATTTGTCGGTGGATTTTATCAAGGATAAGCTGTTGAATATCGGACTCGAAGTTGAGTCCGCCATTTATCTTGGGCAGGATATTGATAAGGTCTTTACTTGCAAAATTACCGAAATGCACAAGCACCCGAAGACCGACAAGCTGTTCGTCTGCCTTGTGGACATCGGCGCGGACGAAAAAATACAAATTGTGACGGGCGCGACCAATATTAAGGCGGAGGATATGTCCTGCGTCGTTTTGGACGGGGGGCGACTGCCCGGAAAGGCGATTGGCACTGCCGATTTTAAGGGCGAAATAAGTCACGGGATGTTGTGCAGCGGGGCAGAGCTAAGGATTACTAACGCCGTAATAGACGGCGCGGAGGACGACGGGCTGTTGATTTTGCCGCCCGATACCCCTGTTGGCATGGACATAAAACGGTTTTTGGGGCTTAACGATTATGTGTTGGATGTTGCGGTGACGGCAAATCGCGGGGACTGCCATAGTGTGTACGGCATAGCGCGGGAACTGGCGGTTACGCTTAACAGAGAATTGAAGCCGTTAGCATTAGATTACGAGGTGTGCGAAAGACGCGCAAAAACGCGTCAGTCGCATGATATTGCGGTTATAACCAAGGATAAAAAGCTGTGCCCTATGTATCAGGGCGCTGTTATTTCCGACATTGCAATTCGCCCGTCGCCGCTATGGCTTAGGCGCAGGTTGTGGGCGTGCGGCCACTCATGCAGAAATAATATCGTGGACATCACTAATTATGTGTTGTTGGAGGTAGGACAGCCTTTGCATGCCTTCGATTTGACGGCTATTGAGGGAGATATTAATGTCCGCACCGCCGCGAAAAATGAGAAAATTACCGCGCTGGACGGGATAGTATACGATTTGGATGAAAATATGATGCTTATCGCGGACGATAAAAAGGCTCTTGCCATCGCGGGCATAATGGGCGGAGAATTCAGCGGGATCAGCGAGAATACAACTGCCGTTTTTTTGGAATCCGCGCGTTTTGCAAGGGGAAGCGTGCGGCAGACGTCGAGGGCGCTTGGGTTACGGTCCGATTCCTCGTCGCGGTTTGAAAAAGGCGTGGATTATTTTAGTGTAGAGACGGGGCGGGAGCGGGCGTTGGCTTTGATTGACGAGCTAAATGCGGGGAAAATCCGTTGTAATTTGATAGAGGATAAGGCCGAAATCCCGAAAGAGAAGGTTTTGGACATAAAATACGCCCAATTTAAGCAGATTTTGGGAATAAACGTGCCGCGAAAGGCGATAAAAGAGATTTTGACGCGGCTTTCGTTTAAGGTTGAAGAAATAACTCCCAAGTCCCCAGCCATGGACCACCCCGCCCCGCCACCCCGCCCCCTATCAGAGATGTCTTCGTGGGGCACCCCTCGAGAGGGGAATGAGGAAGCGTTCGTGGGCACCCCTCCGAGGGAGGGGAATCCCCAATCCTCAGCCGCCGACCTTAACTCCACTCTCCACTCTCCACTCTCCACTCTCACCCCGACTTCCAGCCTGCGCGTCACCGTCCCCCTTTTCCGCGAGGATATAGACAATTTTACCGACCTTATAGAGGAAGTCGTGCGCTTTTACGGCTATGACAAGCTGCGGGGGACAAGGTATAAAAGCGGTATAGGGCAGAGTGGCGGAATATCGAAAAGGCGGGAAAATATCAATAAAATCGAGGAAATTTGCTGCGCCGCGGGCGCGTTTGAAATAAATAATTTTTCGTTTATTCCCGCCCGCCACCTTGATATGTTGTGTTTGCCCGAAGACGATAAATTGTGCAAAGCCATCAGGCTTATAAACCCCATAAGCGAGGATTGCGCCTTTATGCGGACGCAGCTTTTGTCCTCGATGTTAGAGACAATCCGACGCAATCAGGCAAGGCAAAACGAGGACTTCGCGCTGTTCGAGATTGACAACGTTTTTATCGCGGATTCTTTGCCGCTTGAGACCCTGCCCCAAGAAAATTTGACCTTGTGCGTCGGGTTCTGCCAAAAAGGGAAGGACATTTTTGACGTAAAGGCGTTTGCCGCCGCGCTGATAGAGGAGTTTACCAAAGAGTTTGAGTTTGCGCCGATTTGTCCGACTGACAAACCCTTTTTGCACCCCTTAATCGGTTGCGAGATACGGCTTTTTACGCAAGGTAAGGCGGGCGAGAAAGAAAAATTGGCGAGCGAAAAAGGCGGGGATAATAGTGGGATAAGCACGGGGTATTTTGGCAAAATTCACCCAAAGACCGCCAAAAATTTTGAGATTAAGGGCGACGTTTATATTTTGGAGCTGAACTTAGAGCCGCTTTTGGGGATGGAAAAGCCGCCCGTAAGGTTTGTTCCTTTGCCCAAATTCCCCTCGGTGGAAAGGGATTTTGCGGTCACTATTGACGCCGGCCGTCCCGCGGGAGAGATTGTGGCGATAGTCAAAAACGCCGATAAACTTATAAAAAACGTGGAAATTTTCGACATTTACACGGGCGAGCAGGCGGGGGAGGGCAAAAAGAGTATCGCCTTTAAGGTCACGCTTTTGAACAGGGAAAAAACCATGACGGAGGGCGAGATAAACGCGGTGTGCGAAAAAGTGGTGTTGGATTTGGCGGCGGCAGGGGCAAGGCTTAGGTAAGGGATAAGAGGTCAGAGAAAAATACTTTTTCTTTTGTCATTTTGACAGAAAATGAATCGCCTCACCCCATGTCGAGAAAACATACAGACAAATAAAGGTAAATTATGAGAAAATATGCTATTTTAAAAACACCTGTTATTGAAAATGTAAATTTGACGGTCAGAAGACTAATGTTGTATAAAATTTCTGACGATGAAATTTATGTTTTTGTGTCGGATAGCACTGAGTATCTTTCTGATAATGGCGGCGATATGTGGTATGATAACATAAAATTGGCTGAAAAAGACTGCAATGAAATTTATGGAGTAAAAGACGAAGATTGGATATATATCAGCGACCCCATGTGTGATTGTCAGCATGATTCTATTTCCCCTATACGAGTAAAAGGCAGGAATTTAGGAAAACCACAATTCGGCGAATATGAGTTTTTTGACGGGCAAGATTGGGTTGAGATAAAATTGGGTGAAAATGTTTCGTTGAAAGGCGTTATTGAAGTGCAAATTAAATTTGATATAAAAGCGCGTAAATCCCCTCCTTTTGGTTTTGAGTATCGTCCGCATTTTGTGGTTGATGGAACTTCAAATTATTTAGGGATTCAATTTGTCGACTTACCCGAAGCACCCTTAGGTTCAAAAATTCAAGTTAGGGTACGGCTAATGTATGATAAGGTTATTTATGATGCTCTTAAAAAGGGAACACATTTTATTATCAAAGAAGGCGGACGAACTGTCGGTGACGGAACAGTAATATGACAATTTTAGATAACAAAGCGCAAAAACCCGTTGCCTATGTCTGACATAGTACCTAAAAACGGGGCAAAACTGCCAAATTTGCTATAAAATCATAATAGCCAAGCGGGCATATTTTATTAAAAAATGACCTTCATTGTGCATTGAGCATTGCGCATTGAGCATTGAAAAAATGGACGAAATACTTTTAAAAAAACTGGAATTTGATAAGATACTCGATATAGTATCGGCCTTTACCGTTTCGGCAATCGCGGGGGCGGGGATTTTTGAATTGGTAGCCCCGCAAACCAATAAAGCCGCCGCCGAAAACTTGCTTAACGAGACGGAAGAGGCGTTTAAAATCTATTATTCCGAGGGGTTGAAGCCGCTAATTGCCTTCGACGACGCGCAAGGCGCGATAACAAAGGCGAAGGTGTCCGCGCTTTTGACGCTGTCCGAGATAAGGCGGGTAATGTTTTTATTGCGGGCTGGGAGGATTGCCAAAACAGTAATCGAGGGCTCGCAAAGCGGGCGCCTCTTAAAAGATTACACGGCTTGCTATAAAACTGATTGGAAACTGGAAAAGGACATTGACGTCGCGATACTAAGCGACACGGAGGTCGCCGACAGCGCAAGTATCAAGCTGCGCGACATTCGGCGAAGGTTAGCCGCGGCGAGGGCAAAATTAGCCGACACCGTTAAAAAGTATTCGCGCTCCTCGGACGTATCAAAATATTTGCAGGACGACTTGGTGACCTTACGCGACGGACGGTACGTTTTGCCCGTCAAAACCGAGTACCGCGGATTGGTCCCCGGCCTTGTGCATGACCGCTCACAGACGGGCGCGACACTGTTTATCGAGCCATTTAATATTGTGGAGAGCAACAACGAGATTCGCTCGCTTCAAATCGAGGAGGGGCAGGAAATCGAGCGGATTATTCGCGAATTGATCGAGAGAATCGCTTTGATTGCCGATAATTTGAGCGAAATGCAGGCTAAACTAACGGCTTTGGACGTTGTTTTTGCCAAGGCGCATTTTGGAGCGGAGTATGATTGTGTACGCCCCCCTATTAACGACCAAGGGTGTGTTGTGCTTATCGGTAGCCGCCATCCTTTGATTGAGCGTGGTACAGTGGTGCCCGTCAGTGTTTCTTTGGGAATTAGTGCGGGCGAAAATGATGCGGAAACAAAGCAAAAAGGCAGCGTTAAACTTGAAGAAGACGCCCCGGTTTGCCGCATTTTGACGATTACCGGCCCCAATACGGGCGGTAAAACCGTAGTCCTTAAAACAATAGGGCTGTTTTGCCTTATGGCGGCGGCGGGGTTGTTTATTCCCGCGCGCGAGGGCAGTGAAACAGCGGTATTCGACAATATTTTTGCGGATATAGGCGACCAGCAAAGCATCGAGTCCTCGCTGAGTACCTTTTCGTCACACATCAAAAACATTGTTTATATTTTGGATAATGTCACCAAAAACTCGTTGGTGTTGCTTGACGAGTTGGGCGGCGGCACAGACCCCGAGGAGGGCGCGGCGCTTGCTTTGGGCATCATTAAGTATTTGGAGCTTGTCGGGGCGTGCGTTGTTTTGACCACGCATTACGGGCAGTTAAAGCAATACGCGATGGGGCGGAGGAATATCCAGAACGCCAGTATGCAGTTCGACAACAAGTCGTTGCGCCCCACTTACAGGCTTATAGAGGGGTTGCCTGGAAGCAGTAACGCGCTTAAAATTGCGGGGACGCTCGGGGTCAACGATTATGTCATAAGGGAGGCGTTAAATTGCTTGCCGCAGGACAGGGTTGCGATGGAAAGGCTGATAGAGCACGCGGAAGAAGTGAAAAATCGCTCCATTATTGAGTTGGAACAGCTTTATCGCGATAGGGCGGAGGTTGAAAAGCTGAAGGCGGAACTACTCGTTGACAGGGCGAAACTGAAGGAACGCTTACAAAAAATACAGGAAAGCGCCAAGTCGGAGATACGGCGGATTGTGTCCAATTCGGCGGACACGGCGGCGGAACTTATCGAGCAGATTAAGGAGCAGATTAGAATTTCGGACGAAAAGGCGTTATTGGAAGCCAAGCGGCTGATGAAAAAAATCGAGAACATCAGGTATGATAATGAATGTTATGCGGACGAGGATGTAAGCGAAGAAGTTATTGAGGGCGTTTATAAAACCGCAAAAATCGAGCCGATAAATCCCGACTTACTTAGGGAAGGCATGGACGTTTATATTATTTCCTTAGAGGTGGTCGGGCGGATTTTGAAGTTGAACCGCGCAAAAGGTGAGGCGAGCGTGAGGGCGGGCGCGGCGGTGGCGAATATTAAGTTTGACAATTTGGCGGGGGTTAGTGGCCGGTGGCCGGTGACCAGTGGTCAGGGGAGGAGTGTGGAGTCAAGGTCGGGTGGTAAAGGACAGGGGTTGGGAAGTGGGAACCGTAGGGGCGACCACCGGTCGTCCGTCGTCATGCAAAACCGTAGGGGCGAACAGTGTTCGTCCGCAGGAAGCGGTGCGGGTGGACAGACGGTAAAAAAAGAGAATAAGGGCGATGCTATCCCGATTTTTACCCGTGAAATCAACGTTATGGGGCATACCGTGGCGGAGGCTTTGGAACTGCTTGACGGGTTGTTTTTGGAGCTAAACGACAGCGGCGAAAAAAATTTGCGGATAGTACACGGCAAGGGCACGGGGGCGTTAGGGAAGGGGATACAGGCATATTTAAAGAATGAAAAATCGGTTAAGTCGTTTAGGTATGGCGGCTTTGGCGAGGGGGAGACGGGTGTGACGATTGTTGAATTTAAAGAATAAGCGCCCCGCCGTCTGAAGCCTAATCTACAGCGGCCGGTATTGATTGATTCATTGCATTTTAGATACTATGTCTGACATAGGTAGTGGGTTTTTGTCACTTCCTTAGACAGAAACTGCAAGTTTTAATTTTTTATCTATTTCAAAGGATTGATGAAATATGTCGATTGACACGGCGAAAAAAACTAAAATAATTGTGGTGGGCGGACCCACGGCAAGCGGGAAGTCCGCGTTTGCCGTCGAAATCGCGCGGGTTTTTGACGGCGAGGTGATTGGGGCGGATTCTATGCAAGTTTACCGCCGCATGAATATAGGCACAGGCAAGCTAAGTAGTGAGGAGATGCGTGGGGTGCCGCATAAGATGATTGACATAGTCGAACCCGTCCAAGAATATTCGGTCGGCGCGTATGTCAAAGACGCGAAAAAGGAGATTGAAAATTGTTTTTTGCGCGGGAAGTTGCCCGTTGTGGCTGGGGGGACGGGGCTTTATATTAACGCGCTGCTGAGTGGGTACAGTTTTTCCTCCGTGAGGCGTGACGAGAATTATAGGAATGAACTTAAACAGCGAGTTGAGGAATTTGGGACGCAGAATTTGTATGAGGAATTAAGGCTGACAGACCCCGATTCCGCCGCAAAAATATCGCCGACCGACACAAAACGCATTATTCGGGCGTTGGAGATTTTCAAGGTTTCGGGGGAGAGGAAAAGCGAAAAGACTGACGTAGGCGAGGGGGAATACGACTATCTTTTTTTTGTGCCGGACATCGAGCGTGCGGTTTTGTATAAGAGAATAGAAGACAGGGCGGACAAAATGCTGCGTGACGGGCTTATCGAGGAAGTCAAATTGCTAAACCTCCCGCGTGAGTGCCAGTCCATGCAGGCTATCGGCTATAAGGAAACGGCAAGTTTTTTGGAGGGCGAAATTGATTTGAAACAGCTTGCCGAGCTGATTAAGATAAACACGCGGCATTACGCCAAAAGGCAGATTACTTATTTTAAGAACGTGTTTCCTTCCGCGGTTTGGGCGGGGGCAGACGAGTTTGACAGGGTTTTTATGACGATTAAAGAGTTTTTAGCGGAATAGATTCTTCGCTTCGCTCAGAATGACAAGAATGAGTTCGAAATGACAATACTTTTGAAAACCACTTAAAAACCTACTGTTTATGTCAGACATAGTAGTAAAAAACGTCTAAAAAAACCACTTTTTAGGATGAATATGGATATCGAAAAACTAATTTCAGACTGTGAAAAAAGATTGGCGCCGCTGTTTGAAAGGGCGGAGGACGTCGCGTTTTTTAATCAGCAAAAGGTTTTAAATGCGTTTAAAAAAAACAGGATTGCGCCGCGCCACTTCGAGCCCAGCAGCGGTTACGCCTATGACGACCAAGGCAGGGCGGAGCTGAACGCCGTTTTCGCGGACGCATTTAACGCCGAGGCGGCCATTGTTTCGCCGCTTTTTGCAAGCGGTACGCACACTATTACCGCCGCGCTCTTTGGGCTGTTGCGCCCCGGCAACGTTTGCTTATCTGTCAGCGGGAAGCCGTACGATACGCTTTTAAAGGTGATAAGCGGCGGGGACGGCTCGCTTAAAGACTTTAAAATCGACTTTGTGTACGACAACGAGTGCTTTAATTCCGATTGCGCCGACTTTGATTACGACAAAACAAAGGCCGCCATAAAAAAGCATACCCCCGCCGTGGTTTATTTGCAACGCTCTAAGGGGTATAACTGGCGCAAATCCTTTAATATCGCCCAAATCGAAAGGCTGTGCGCCTTCGTCAGAAAGCTGACCGACGCACCGATAATTGTGGACAACTGCTACGGAGAATTTGTCGAAAAAAAGGAACCCTTAGAGGTGGGCGCGGACCTAATCATGGGCTCCTTGATTAAAAATCCGGGGGGAGGGTTGGCTCCCACGGGCGGCTACATCTGCGGGCGGCAAACCCTGATAGACAGGGTTGCGGGGCGGTACTCCGCGCCCGGGGTGGGGCTTGAAATAGGCGCGAACCCGCACGGCTACAAAAGCTATTTTCAGGGGTTTTTCATGTCGCCGCACGTCGTGTTGCAGGCGGTCAAATCCGCGCTTTTGTTCGGCGAGGTTTTTAAAACGTTGGGCATTGATGTTTTGGACGAAAGTGGCTTTGATATTGTCCGCGCCATAAAATTAGGTAGCAAGGAGCGGTTAATCCGCTTTTGCGAAGCCATCCAGGGCACGTCCCCCATTGACGCTCATGTGTTGCCTCGTCCGTGGGCTATGCCCGGGTATGCGGACAAGGTGATAATGGCGGCGGGCGCATTTGTCTTGGGCGCGTCCATCGAGCTCAGCGCGGACGCCCCCTTGCACGAGCCGTACATAGTGTACGTTCAAGGCGCGCTTACCTATGAGCACGCGAGAATTGCTTGTGCGGCGGCGGCGGAAAGGGTAAGTATCAGGGATTAGGTATCAGGTATAATACCTGCAAAGAAGCATTCGTGGTCTTGCTTCGTAGCAGCTAAGGGTAGAGGATAGAGGATTGGAGAGGTGGTTGTGGCTTAGTTTGTTGTAGGACGTGACGCCTCGGCACGCCGCAGTGAGGAGTATGGAGAGTGGAGTTGAGGTTGGTGTTATAGAAAGAGAAAGCATTCCTGTCATCAAAAATAGGAACAAGCCCTAATGTAGAAATAACGAAAAAATAGGAAACTTTCGCCCTTTTTCGACATATATTGTATTCTTGCGGCCGAAAAGCTTTTTGGCAGGCATTTTTGCCTGCGGATTTTGTGCGGGATAACAAAGGGAATACGCGTGGTACTATTTTGAGTGGTATGCCATTGGTTCGGGCACCATGCAACGGAGTGTTTTGAGGCACGTCATAAGAGTGTTTCGAAATGGACTTTTATCATAGGGCGTGGCGCATGGGCAACGCCGAATATACCCATTTTTGCGGCAAATCCCGGCATTATCTTACGGTACGTCGAGGGCCGCCGCATCCTACGACAAAAAACAGGCGTAAAACAGCACAATGCCGCACTACATAAAACTTAATTGCTAACCTTCCGCGGCACGTCCGAGGGCGTCTGTTTGCCGCTATAAAAACTTGCTTAACGCGTACATAGCGCTGCTACGCCCGCGTTTCGCAGCCTTTTATATCAATCAAATACCTATCC
>WRDI01000029.1 GCA_009783515.1 Bacillota bacterium
CTGTCAAGCCTATAGCGGGGATTTTCGCCCTTGATATAATTTTTCGATAATTTTCGTCCGTCGCTTTTTGTTTTTTACCCACATCTCATCTGAATTGTTTCGAAATACTGCCTTGCAGGGCTTTGGCGCCACCGGCATACCGCGGAATAATGCCGGGACCCAACGCAAAAAATTACGCGTATTCGTCGCGGCGGGGCATTAAAGCCCTATGAAATAATGCCAATTTCGAAACAACTCAAATGCTTTGTGGTCAAGGAAACAATGCGGGTTTTTAATTTTGCCGAGTCACATGGCGCAAAAGTGTCCGCTAATACAAAGAATCTACCGGCTTTTAACCCCGGTAGATTCTTTCCAAATACTTGTCAGGCATGCAAAACCCGTTGCTGCTTGTTGCCTCCCTTTTTAACTGTCGTAATCCGCCTTTATCTCGTCCCAAATCGGACCGAAAGCAGCAAGGAATGAATCTTGCTGTTCTTTATCCAAAGCGTTATACTTTGTCAACAGTGCTCCGAATGTTGCTCTAAACGCCGCATCTTGAGTGTGAGGACCATCGTAAGTTATTTCATATTCCGGAAAAACTGCGTTATCGAATTTTTGTACCGTATAATATTCACGCGCAAAATCAAAAAACTCAAAAAGAAAAACAACAAATTCTTCCGATGTAAAATCCCAATCGTACTGTTGCAAAAGATTTATCAAAAATTGATCCCCCAATTCGGCATAGTATCCGAGAGACAGACCCTCTGTTGTAAATTGGTAAATTAAATAAAGAAGGATCGCCGAAGGCGCTTTCATAATAAAAAGCATTTCATTAACTTTTTCAGTCATCAACCTATGACATATTCCTACCAAAAGCGCGCTCTCGGCTTCTTTCCGTTTATCCGTACCGCCTGAAAAAACACCATCCCACGCAACAAAGTTGGCATAAATCCCAATAAAAGCGTCCCATATTTCATCATGTATAGCAGAATAATTCAGTCCGGCTTGGGGCGTAATGCAATAGACATCCCAATAAGCTTCCTGACCCTCATACTCTACATATACGCGAATCCGCGTATCGGCAACTGGCTCCCAACCCACCACCTCAATCCCGGGGTCGGTCATTGGTACGGTTCTAGTTACGCCGTCAGTCCACCAGGCGGTTATTATGCCACCTGCCATATTAAGGACTTCGGTATTGCCATAAGGACCGGTCGCACCCGTGCCGGTTTGATTTCTGCCCTTTGTGGGCGTAGTGCTAATCTGAATGGACAGGACCTCCAAGCCGTACTGTAACACCGTGACATCAAAGGTCTTGGTCGCGCTTTCGGTCCCTCTCAACACCGTCGCGGTCAGGGTGATGTCTTCGTCCTCTGTGTTATACAGCGGGCGGTTGACATATCCGTTGTTCGCGACAACCGACGTTTTGCTTGACGACCACATAATAATCGCCGACGACAGCCCGCCAGTATAAAGAAGCAGGTTGGTCTTAACCGTGTCCTGCGCGCTGTTATCCTGTCTGATGGAATCCCAAGTAAGGGCCGCCAGCGTATCCGCCACTGCCTCAACATCGTTTCTGTCCGTCTTAAGCACAGTGATTTCGAAGGTCTTTGTGTCGCTTTCCGACCCTCTGCTTATCGTCGCGGTGAGGGTCGCCGAGGTGTCGCCGGAGTGAAACGCGGGGCGCGTTACAGTTCCGTCGTTTGCGATAAGCGCGACATTGCTTGACGACCAAGATATAATCGCCCCGTACTCTCCCTCTGTAGAAAGGTCAAGCGCGGACGTAACTGCGGTTTGCAAAGTATTGGCGTTTCTGATGACGTTCCAATCAAGGGCATTCGTCGCGCCCTGCACCGCGTCTAAGTCGGACATCCACGGCGGAACCTCTGTCCTCGGGAACACCGCCGTGACAATGCCGGTGCTAGAGCGGTTGGTCACGGTTTTCGCACCCTCTACCGTAAAGTAGTCTGTGGGGACGCCCAAGAAATGGTAGCCCACCTTTGCCGTCAGCGTAATAGTCGCCGTATAGACGGTATAAAAATCAAAACGGCCGGTGGTGGTGGTGACGGGCGGGTCCCACGTCACTGTACCTGTGAACTGTTCGGTTTCCGTAATCTTCGACACGGGGGAAGCCAAAGCGGAGGGCATGGTTATGCCCTGTATGGCATGGATTGTTACCGTGGTGTCGATCGCCGGCTCAAACACAACCTTAATGTCGTGCGCCTTGCTTACCGTGGCAGTATAGGTAGTCTCCCTTCCGGCTACCATCGTGCCGCCGTCGGTCCAGTTTTTAACCCTGTGGTCCTTTGCGGGAAACGCCCAAAACGTCACGGTGACGCCTTTTGCAAGTTTCACCCCGCTGGTAATATCTTCGCCGTCCGCCGCCGCCTGAACTACGCCCTCGCCCGTGTGGCCGAACGTAAACACGTACGAGCTGCAGGCGGCAAAAACACCGACCGCCATGGCGCAAACAAGCAGCATGACCAGTAACAACTTAATTTTTTTCATGTTTTTTTTCTCCTTAAAACCTGTCCTCTCAAACGCGGGGCAGCCGTTGTTATCCGACTGCCCCCGTTTTTTGATTAATGATGCAATCTTTTACCTAATGTCAAGCAGCGGACGCGCGCCTGACCAAAAAGCCACAAAGCGTTATATCGGCTCGAACTCCACCGTAAAGTTCATGGCTCCGACCCAAGTGCTTACATTGCGGATATACGTGGTGTCGCCGGGAAGCCCACCACTAAATTTCGGTATGGTAGCTCCGGCGCCTACTCCTATTTGGACGCCGTTAAGATACCATGCTTTTACCTTATAGCCCGCACTTGGCGTTGCGGTAAGCCTATATGAATTGTTGAAAGGAATCGCTACGCCCGAAGCGCGATTGGTGCCGAAAGTGGTGGTATTGGTACCGCTTGCGGCGGCAAGAGTTCCGTTGCCCCCGGTTACGCTATAGTTAACGGCATTAGATACAAGCGCTGCAGTAATGGTAAAGGCCGTAAGCCCTGCTACATCGGGTATGGTGAGCTTCATCCAGTTGCTTGCGGCGGTTGCGCTTGCTTGCATCTCGACAAGGAACGTTATGCCGCCGTGCACATTCTCACCGTGTATTAGTACTAAACTGCCGCTGACGCCTGTTACGGCGCTCAACGTATACCGATAACTGGTAGTTGCGGTAGCGGAGGGCGCATTGGTCCCGATATATATGACTCTGCCCGGAGCAATCATCGTACCCGAGGTAAATGTTGTCCCGGCGGCCGTATCGTAAGTACGGCGTTGTACGCCATTGGTGGCGGTGGCGGCGGTAACCGTCACGCCCCGCTGATATTCTATGGTTACCGTAATATCTCCGGTTAAGGCGGGAGTGGTGTATGTGGCGGTGGTGCCGTTGACAACCGCGCCGTTAAGCCTCCATTCTTTTATCATATAACCGGTCGAGGGAGTTGCGGCAAAGTAGACCGTGCGACTCTCAAGCACCGACGCTCCGGTGGTAATTACCGTGCCCGTCGAGGTACCGATTCGGGCGGCCAAAGTCCCGCCGGTCGCGCCGACCACACTGAAAGTCACCGTATATTCGGGAGTCTTTTCAAATTCCACCGTAACCTCGATAGGCCCCGCGAAATTGCTGTGGGTATATGTAACCCTGTCGGTGCCCGTAACGCTGCTGCCTGTGACGACAACGCCGTTAAGCGTCCACGTTTTTACGCGCCAGCCCGTAACAGGCTCCGCCGTAAACACAATGGTATAGCCGTGCCAAGCCACGCCTCCCGACTGGACCAAAGTGCCGTTCGCCGTAGTAATATTGGCGCGCAAACCTCCGAAGTCCTCGTTTATCACACTGTAAGTCACGGAGTCGGTCGGCCTGGGCTCGAACTCTACGGTAACGCTAAGAAGCGCCGACGCCCTGATGTTGCTGTATGTATAGGTTTCCGTCAAATTGCCCGCAACAGTCGTGCCGTTAAGCTTCCACTCTTTTACGCGCCATCCTTCTGCGGGTACCGCGGTAAACACAATGTTGGCGCCGCTAGCAACCGATATCATAGCATCCGAAGGTATAAGGGTGCCGGTTGCCGAAGTGAGGTTTGCCCTAAGGGTGCCGTTTCCACTCGCCACGCTATACTCCACGATGACGTCATAGTTCACCGCGGTGTTCCAGCGCACATAATCCATTTCCCATTGGTCGATCCAGTCCTCGGCCCAGCCCACCAAGTCATTCTGGCCGCGCCCTTGGACATTAATGGTACCGCCGCCAACAAATTGGAAAGCCCGGGATGCGACGCGGTTCAGGCTTAAGGGAAGGTTCACGGTAATGCTCGGATATTGGAAAGCACCCGTATTGATCGTCGTCACGCGGTTATGGAGCGTAAGAGTCCGTAAGCTTCCTTGATAACCGCACAAGAAGGCGCCTGTGTCAATAATTGTACAAAAATCGGGAATCGCATAGGTGGCCCCTTTGCCGTTCGGGTAAATAAGAAGAGTGTTTTTAGCTTTATTAAACAGCACGCCGTCGTCAACAGCAAGATGTATGGCCGAGTCGCTTACGATAAATCTGCTAAGAGACCTGTTGCCCTCGAAGGCTCCAAGGCCGATTGTTTTAAGGTTGTCGGGAAGGGTTACGGTTGTAAGATTGGTACTGCCTTGCGCCCCAAAAGCCTGCATACCGATGGTATCCAACATAGAGTTGAGGCCAAAGTTGATGGACGTAAGGTTGACGTCCGAAAAGGCCTGCATACCTATGGTTTTCATACGGCTGCCGTCCTCGAAGGTTATCGAGGTTATAGAACTTTGAGATTGGAAAGCATAGTTGCCGATGGTCTGTAGGCTTGCGGGGTAAAAGACGTTTCCGCTGATTTGTGTAAGGACGAAAGCACTGCTGCCGATACCCGTCAGGCGGCTGAGGGGGCGGAAATCGTTGATTGCAAAACGGGTTTCTATAAACGCCTCGTCCCCGATAAATGCAAGCTGGCTTCCCGCCGCAAAAGTGGCAACAAGGCGGGTGCAGCTTCCGAACGCCCTATAGCCGATGCTCTCTACGCTTGCGGGGATGCTTATGGCCGTAAAGTTAGTGTTGTTGCAGCCGTCAAAGGCAGAATTACCGATACTTACCAGCTGGCTGAGTGCACTTGGATTAGCCTCTGTCCCCGTAAAGTTCACCGTCCTAAGCCCCGTGCAGCCATAGAAAGCGCGGTCGCCGATACTTGTCACGTTGGCATGGATATTTACGGTCTGGATGCTGGTGCGGCTGGCGAAGAAACCGGAGGGAATGCTTGTCATGCTTTCGGGGATGGTGATCGTAGCGGTGTTGCCAAGTACCACAATAATCGCATTTGTCAAGGTGTTTATTAAGAATATGCCGTCCACCTTATAGTCCGTGCGCGAGCTGTCAAGATAGATGTTAGCAAGCGCGGTGCAGTTAGAGAAAGCGGAAGCGGGGATATTCTTCAGGCTGTTGGGGATTGTAAAAGATGCAAGCGCGGTGCAGCCGGAAAAAGCGTAGCCGCCCAAATACGTCAGCTTGCTGGTTGTTTGGTTAAAGTTTATCGCGGTAATGTATATGCAGCCCTGGAAGGCGCTTTCGCCGATGATCTCGATAGAGTCCGGGATAGTGATGCTTGTTATCCCCCAGCGACGGTTGGTATAGTTGGTGTCCTGACCTCGATAACCGCAGTTGTAAAAGGCGTTAGGGCCTATGGCTTTTACCCCTGTCGGCACCGTATACGGGTTAAGCGTAGTATTATTATCGGCTCTCATCCCGCCATATCCCGGAGGAGCCATAACAAGCGTGGTCCCGTTTACATCGAAAAGCACGCCGCCGATAGACACATAAGGCGAATCCGGGTCGGTTATTTCATACCTTTCAACCCACCTGCCGAAGAGAGATGTGACGTCCCTGTTGCTTATGCTCGCCGGCATATTTACTATCGTTCTGGGGCCTCTCTCCCCATAAGCATGAAACGCGCTATCGCCGATACCCGAGGCCGTAAGGATGCTTCTCTCCGAGAAAGTCAGGGTTTGGATACCTGTACCTCCCCATGACACGGGCTTAAAGGCTTCCTCGCCGATACGTCCTACCGTCCCGGGGATCGTTATATTTTGAAAATTATTGTCGTTAAAAAGGTAGGGCTGGATTTCTTCCGAGCCGGCTCTGATTACAACCGACCTGAACCCGGCGCCCGAGAACGGCCCGTAGAAAGACCAGGTACCCATGATACCCACAAACTGAATGGGCCTTGTATTTATAGACACAGTGCCTGTCATACCGGTTAAGCTTGAGAAAGCCGATTCCCCGATATGCGTCAAAGTGTCGGGGAGATAAAATGTTTGGGCGCCGGTCAAGTTGTCGTTGGCCGTAAAAGCCTCGTCGCCAACGTACTCAAGCTGGCTTCCCTCATTAAGGTACAATCGCACGCTGCTGCCAAAAACCTGGCCCAAAGCCTGCCTACCGATATATTTGAGGGAGTTAGGAATCACAAAGCTGTAGTTGTTACCCTCAAAATATACGCCGTTGTTTCTTACGTTGTTAGCCTGATAAAACGCTTGGTCGCCGAGTCTTTCCAAACTTTCGGGAAGCACCAGGGTGGTTAAGCGGCACATATAAAACGCGCCCGCCCCTATTGATTTTACCCCGCGGTACATCACCACGTCTTCGCCGTTTTCGTCTTCCTCTGTGTATGAGGCGGTGTTAAAGGTTATGCTGGTAATTCTTCCCGGGCTTTCCTCCCACCCCCACTGGCCATACTCTCTAAGGCCGCGGAAAGCGCCGTCACCTATAGTTTCTACGCTATTGGGGAAGCTTACCGTGGCAATGTTGGTATACTGGAAAGCGTAATCGCCTATGTCTTTAAGCGTGCTGCCCGCCGCAAAGGTCAACGTCCCAAGCCCGGAGTTGGCTTCTGTATAGGTATTGGTGTTGGTGGTGGTACCCTGGTAGTATTTGCCGGTATACGCAAAAGCGTAATGACCGATCGATTTTACCGTGTTGGGTATGGTTATCGTCCTGAAAAGGCTGGCGGCGTTGTTATAGTTGATACATCTGTAGAAAGCGTAATCGCCGATGGCTTGCACGTTGCTATCCGGTTCGAAAGTTACGCTTAAAAGACGGACGATATTCGCAAATACGTGGGTACCCATCGTCAGCCCTTCGGCCTCTGCGGGTTCCTCGCCATCTTCGGACTCCTCGGGTTCCTCGGGTTCTATTACGGCTTTAAATGTAACGGTAAAGTTGCTGTTGGCATTGGACGTGGCGCCCGAGGCCTGGAAGGCATAATCGCCAAGATAGGTCACGCTGCCGGGGATAACGATTGCCGTAAAGGCGGTGCAGCCTTGGAAGGCGTAATCGCCGATTACCTTCAGGCCCTCGGGGAACGTGACGTTACCAAGGCTGGTAAGGCCGCGGAAGGCGTTGGGCCCGATGATTTCCAGCTTGCTCTCCGCTTCAAAGGTCACCGACGTAAGACGGGTGCCAAAAAACGCGCTGTCGCCGATATATGTCACGTTTTTCGGGATAATCATAGTCGTCAAGCCGGTCACTCCCGAAAACATGAAATCACCGATTTCCGTCGTATCCTCAGAAAGCGTTATTTGACTAAGGTTGACACAGCCGTTGAAAGCGCCCTTGCCGATTTTTAAGCCCGCGGGAATGTTGAATGCTGCAAGATTGGTCATGCCGTCAAAGGCATAATCGCAAATCTCGGTAAGCAGCTCTCCGGCAAAGGTTAACTCCGTAAGATTCTTGACTCCCCTGAAGGCATACTCTTTGATGATTATAACGCTCGCGGGGACTTCGTACGTAGTGCCCGCTTTTGCAGAAGGGTAGCGTATGAGCAAAGTCCCCTCCTGGGCAAAAAGCACACCGTCCGACACGGTATAAACGGTATTAGCGGCGGCTACGGTAAAGGCTGCTAAGTTGGGGACATTCGCAAAGGCAAGCTCGTCGTGGCTTGTAACGGAGTCGATGATTTCAAAGGTAGTAGCGGCAAGCGCACGGGGATACAATAAAATCTTTGATTTGTCCGCGTTGTAAAGCACGTTGCCCGCCGCGGAGATATTCGCATTGGTCTCGGCTGTCACAGTGATTTTTTCAAGCTTTGTACAGCTCTCAAGCATAGCGGTGGCGAAATTTGTTATACTGCCCGGAAGCGTAATCTCGGTAAGGTTAACACACCCTCTGAGCGCGCCTGCGCCGATAGTTGTAAATTGACTGCCCGCCTGGAAAGTCAAGAACTTGAGGCCCGCGCAATTTTCAAAGGCACGTGCGGCCACAGAAACCAAGCCGGAAGGAAGCGTAATGCGCTCAATCGAGGCATTGCCGGTGAATATATTTTCCAGCAAAACCTCTATGTTTGTCGAGCCTAAGAAGATTACCTCTCTGAGGAATATCGCATCTTCAAAGACGCCGGTGCCGATCGCATCATACCCTGTTATCGGGTCATCGTTTTTTTCCAACTGGCTGTTGTCCTCGATAAATACCTTTTCAAGCCTTACAGCCGCCCTAAAAGCGTAGCTGCCGATACGTCTTACGCTGGCGGGTATGGTTATCTCTCTGAGACCGTTGTTGCCGTCAAACGCATGGTCGCCTATGTTTTCCACCATACTGCCCGGCTCAAAAATTATATCTCTTAATCTGTAGGAGCCGCTAAAAACATACTCGTCCATAATAAGCGGCTTGACGCTCCCGCCGGCAAAAGTCACTTTTAACAGCGCGGTACAGTTTTCGAAGACATAGCTGCCAAGATGGGTCAAGTCGGCCGGGAATGTTATTTCAGTCAACTTGCTGCATCCGTTGAAAGCGGAATCCTCGATCCTGTCTATACCCTTTTCCAGGATTAAGTCGACAAGATTGTTACAATTAAAGAAAGCATCGGGCTCGATAGTTTTTACCGTACCCGGGACGGTAATGTATACAAGGTTGGTGTTATTCCTGAACGCCATCCCCGAGATAGTCGTAACGGATACGGGTATCAATACCCTGCCGGTCCTCCCTGTGGGATAAGCCTCTAACCTTGACCCGTCCTTGCTGTAAAGTACGCCGTTTATATCCTTGTACGTTGCGTTATCCGCGTGCACATAAATGTTGAGCAGATTTCTGCAACCGTCAAACGCAATCTCTTCGTATCCGGCTATGTTTTTGCCGAAAGTCACGCTTTCTAACCCAAAGTGAGAAAGCATACCGATGCTAGTTACGTTTGAACCGTCGTACGTATCGGGTATGACTATGTGCTTTACCAAATTGATGTCGGCACCTCTGTTCACTGTATAAGCGTTGTCGCCAGCCGCCAAAAAATCGAATATATTCGCGTAAAAAGCGTAAAGCACCCGACCGTCCGCAGTTTCTACGGGCAGCCCGTTGTTGTCAATATGCACAAAAGACCATGCGGAAAACATTATCCCGCGCTCGTCGGTGACTCTGGTGCCCTGTCCGTTAGGTCTGGTGTACCAGCCTACGAATCCATTGCCGTTTATAGCGGGAACCTCAAAAACCTCTAGGTTGTTGTAGGTCACGTCGGGGCTGCCGTTGGCTACGGTTCCGTTGCCGGAGTCAAGCTCTATTCTATAAATGTGAGCTATCCAGTTTGCGTAAAGAATCAAATCTCCGCCGACAAAGGTCGCGGCCGAATATTTTCCCGCATTTTGCGCAGGACCGCCCGGCGAGGTATACCATGCATCAAAGTTGTGACCCGCCATCTTTGTGGTCGCGTTGGGCAAATCGTCCACGGGATCGCCAAACGCCTTGTGCAGCTTGGTTGTCTGCAAAGACCCGCCGCGCGCATCAAAGGTCACGGTATAGGCAAAAACCTCAACGTCCGCCGTAACGTGCGACATAGGCAGGTTGGCGCTGTCATAAGCCATCAGGGTTATGGTATTGATTCCGGCTTGGGTAAGAGCAATGCGGACGCTGCTCGCACCGTCTGATACATTGTATGTCACAGCCGCTGCACCGGGGTTGACGACGATTACGTATCTTTGGGCGCCGAGTACAGAGTCCCAATAAGCAACGCCCGCGGCGTAAGAAATCGTGTCGGGGAAAGAACTCCTGACAAGAACCGAATCGCTGAATAACGAAGGCGACGCACCGTTCGACTTGATTTTTAGCTCATAATCGCCAGTTCCGAGCGCCGCTAATTGCTCCAAATCTTCGGCGGTCAACTCATATTCGTTACCGTCTTCGGACGCGGTAGTAATTTCCAGCCCTCCGATCTGTATTGTATAGGATGTCGCGCCCGCCACTTCGTCCCATAGAATGGTATTGCCTTGGGTGCGAATATTTCCCGGGGCGGCAAGGTTTGTTTTGTTATGCGCGACCCAAACCGCGGCGGGAGAATTATAACCGGCCGAAGCGGGGCGTACGCTTACTTGCAGGCTACCCGCATCGTATCCCTTAAGAGAAAAACTTGTTCTGTTTCCAATGTCCAAGTTGTCGGTCAAAACCTCGCCCGCCATTCTGACTGAAACAAGGTATTTTTCGGCATTCGGCACGGACGCCCAAAACGCGTTTAGTTCGCCGTCAACCCTGATTTCTGACACTGCGCTTAGCGACCTGTCAAGGATATATATCCCCTCGGAGGCCATCCATCCGTTGCCAAAAGCTTTAACCGTGAACTTGATGCCGCCGGGTTGCATGTCGCAATTAGAAAAATCATACTTGTTAGAGGTTCCTAATTCAACGTCCGTATGGCGATGCAGCTTGTTGCCGCAATCGACGGTAATGGTATATCTTGTCGCGTTTTTGACCCCGTCAAAAATCAACACAGACGAATTGACAACCGCAAAAATCGAAACCCTTGCAAGCGCCATATGCCTGTAATGCCTGATGGTAGGCGCCGAATAGTTTTGTTGCATACCGACTGTCTCTACTTGAATAATATAATCGCCGATCTGCGAATATGTAAAGGGGTATGAAGGATTTTGCGAAACGGGAGCGGACCCGTCGGTGACCACGCGGGTTCCGTCGGGAGCAGTTATATTAACTCTGTAAGAGGATATTGCGCCCGCGACAGTCGGCCATGTTATCGCACCCGTCGGCGAAACCATCACAACGGGGGCTTGTAACCCGGTCGTATTTTCCTGCCAAAACGCGTAAAGGGTAGTTTTTTCATCAAAGACCGTAGTCCCAAGCACTACCGGATAAGTCAGCTTATCTTTTGCACCGGGCATACTCACCCACCAGCCGCGGAACGTATATCCGTCCCGCTTTATCTCTGCGGGTTGGGTATACAGCTTGCCGCCGATTGTCCTTATGCTCGCGGGATTGTCGTGGCCGCCGTCGAAGCCCCAGTCAAAGTCCATATCATAATCCGCTCGTCCTACTACCGGCTCCGCCCAATAAGCGTAAAGCGTGATAGGCTCGGTAACAACATCTTTGCCGAATGTGAAAAGGGACGCAGGCGTGCATGCGGGGTCACTATACCAACCAATAAATTCAAAGCCGTCGCGCGTAGGCTCGGCAGGCGTAAGATTTACCGGTATCGCCCTGCCGTTCATTACCGAAACAGGATTCACCGGACCTCCTCCGCGAGAATCGAAAGTGACGGTACGCAAAACCTGCCTTCGGAACGTAATCGTAGCGCCTCCGTAATTCATCGTTATGACTTCGCTCTCAAGGGTGGCGGTGACGTCGGTGTCCTCATTCTTGTCAAACACAAGTTTGAGCGTGGTACCGCTAAATTCCCACACGCCGGCCTTAATTTCTTGCCCGGTTACCGAAAGCGTGAAACGTAAGTCATAACCGCTAAACAAGAATATGCGGTCGTCGTTGACGCTGGCATACTCGCCCGCTTGATCAGGCTTATCCAGCCATTCGAGCGTCTTTGGACAGCCGATCGCCGTTACGCACGCTAATGTTACTATCAGCGCAACCATCAACATGCCGAGTAAACTTTTATTCCTTTTCATAAACAACCTCCAATAAATTTTTTTATTCCTCTCTTCCGCCTGTTTTACGACATTCGCACGAATGCGTCGCTAAAGCAAAAGGGCAGTGTATAGCGTTAATTTGTAAGGATATGTTTAGTATTACGCTACACTGCGTACAAGTATACAACACCAATTAACACATGTCAAGCATTTTGCGGCTTGAAAAATGCAGTTTTAAAAAAATATAGTTTAAAAGATAATAATTTGCCTTTAATGACCGGAAAATACTACTTTTTGTGTCTTTTTGCATTGTCTGAGCCGATTTTTCCGGCAATTACCGCCAAAAAACCGTCGCCTTCCAACAATAAATATGTTACGATACCAGACACCGGAACAAATTTCTGCAAATTTTTTCGTCCACGGGGAGATTCTTTACAACCAATGTCAATCAAAAGACAAGGAACACCCCCATTTTAAGAGGCGTCCCTTTTTTGTTTCAAATGTAAAAACAAACACACTTATTTTTCGTACATGAAATCGATGTATACGCCGTACCCCTTCGTCGGGTCATTGACGAAAACATGGGTCACCGCGCCTATTATCCTGTCGTTTTGGATAATCGGGCTGCCGCTCATCCCCTGTACTATCCCGCCGGTCAACTCTAAGAGGCGGGGATCGGCCGCGCGCAAAATAAGCCCCTTGTCCGCATTGTCGGTCTGGCTTATCGCCCTGATGATTTCCACCTTATAGTATTCGCCCGTTCCGCTTACGGTGGTAAAAATATGCGCGTCCCCCGCCTTTACCTGCCGCCGCGATGCTATGGGGTAGTTTTTCAGTTCGCTTCGCTCGCCGAAAAATTTGCCGTAAACCCCGCTGTCCGTGCTTTTATAAATTTCGCCGATGGGCTTTCTCGATGCGTCAATCTTCACCCGAAGTTCTCCCGGCGTCCCCCTTTGACCTTTGGTAATACCTATTTGTTCGCAGTTATAGACCACGCCGCTACGTATGGGGACTTTGCCCGCAGTGCTGTCGCTGATGGGGTGTCCCAACGCGCCGAACGTCCCGTCGCCGTTCACATAAGTCACCATTCCCACCCCTAAGAGGTAGTCGCGCACGACCAGCCCCAATCTGTATTTGTTGGAAAATTCTTCCTTGGCGGGGCTGATGTCAAGGGTTTTTTCCTCGCCGCCGCGCAGAATTTTTATACTCATGCTACCGCCGGTAAGGATAGTCCAATCCCCCTCTAAAACGCTGTTTTTGCCGCCTTTGTCGTCACTTTTACCGTCTTTGACTTTGTTACCGTTTTTGCTTTTATCGCCGCCTTTTCCGTCCTTTTTGCCTACCGCATACTCACTGATCGAACCTATCGCAATGTTGTCGTTATCGTTAATCAAGCTCCCCACACCTACGGCGTTCTCGACGTCAATCAAGCCGTTTGCCTCTCCGACCTTTGCCAAAATTATCCGCTCTATATCCCTGCTCTCGCGCACCTTTTTCCCGTTTAATTCGATAATAAAGTCGCCTTTTTTAAGTTGCGCGGCGGGGTTTGTCCGCCCGAAAGCCGTCTCGACGGGCGCGGTATCGTCCACGATAACTCCGTCGGTAAAAAGCGCCATAGCAATAGGAAAGCCGCCGATCGCTGCCCGCCGCTCCTTGTCGGGCGAAATATCCATTAAGCCGTACATTTTGTGGACGACCATAACGCCGCTTTCCGTTTCGACCTCGTAAGACTTAACCAAAAAATCGCCGCCAACCGCGTGATTGTGTAGCGGAAACACCAAAAAAACGTACGCAAAAATGAGTAACGCGGAAAAAACCGCCCCTCTTATAATTTTTCTTTTGTTCATAAGGTTAGTTTAAAAGACAAACACGGATTTTATGCGGAAAACAGACTTGAATATTTTTCCTTACAGTACATAGCGCTCGGTGCATGGCATATTATTCCGAAAGCCCTTCGTCCTGGTCTTTCACCTCTGTCGCCTCACCTGCATCCACCCCATTTTCCGCTTTCCCCCAATTATCAACTTCCACTACATTATCCACTTCTTCTTCAATACCTGCCGCCATCGCCGCCTTTTTCCGCTTAAAACGCCCGAAAAATCGCTTGTACGTAGTCTTTTTTATCAACGGCAACGACAAAAGCCCGCAGACAACCGCCAAAACGGGTATCAAAAGGTATAAATACACATATCGGACGGGTAAAATGTCCCACGCCTGCTCTAA
>WRDI01000030.1 GCA_009783515.1 Bacillota bacterium
CGCCCGCCGAACTCAAAGATTTAGGGGCGGAAATAATATTGTCCAACACCTACCACCTGTATTTGCGGCCGGGGCACGACATAATCAAAAGCGC
Organism: Bacillota bacterium; assembly: GCA_009783515.1. Lineage (GTDB taxonomy): Bacteria > Bacillota > Clostridia > Christensenellales > Pumilibacteraceae > WRAF01. The sequence continues at coordinate 95 of WRDI01000030.1, forward strand.
GGGGGGATTGCACAAATTCATGGGGTGGGACAGGCCGATTTTGACCGACAGCGGCGGGTTTCAGGTGTTTTCCCTGTCGAAACTGCGCAAAATCAGCGACGAGGGGGTCAAATTCAACTCGCATATCGACGGCAGCGCGCACTTTTTTACTCCCGAATTAGCGGTGGAAATACAAGAATCTTTGGGCGCGGACGTGATGATGGCGTTTGACGAATGCACGGAGTACGGCGCGGATTTTACGGCTTCAAAGGCGGCGGTCGAGCGGACTACATCGTGGCTGAAACGTTGCAATGACAAGAAAAGCCGCGACGACCAGGCGCTTTTCCCTATTGTACAGGGCAACGTGTACAAGGATTTGCGGGAGTTATCTTTGGAGGGGAGTTTGCCGTATGCAAAACACGGGATTGCAATAGGCGGGCTGTCGGTGGGTGAACCCAAGGACGTTATGTACGACATTTTAGAGCATTTGAACCCACTTTTGCCCAGTCAAATCCCGCGATATTTGATGGGGGTAGGCAGCCCCGACTGCCTGACCGAGGGCGTGGCGCGGGGGATAGATATGTTTGACTGCGTTTTACCCACGCGGACGGCGCGTAACGGCACTGCTTTTACCTCGAAAGGGCAGGTGACGGTGCGCAACGCCGAGTTTAAGGACGATTTCTCGCCTTTGGACGAAAAATGCGGGTGTTATTGCTGCCGAAATTTTTCTAAGGCATATTTGCGGCATTTAGTTAATGTCGACGAGATATTGGGCGGGCGGCTTTTGACGCTTCATAATTTGTATTATTTAAACGATTTGATGAAAATAATAAGGGACGCCATCAATGCCGATAGTTATTTAAATTTTTTGCAAGAATTTCGGAAAAATGCGGAAGCGGAATATGGGAGTGTTGAAAGGTAAAAACCCCCTGTTTATGTTTGACATGGTAGTGGATTTTGGCTTTATTTTATTGTTTTGTTGGTATTAGCGGGCGGGCTACTCATAGTAATTACTTCAGCCAACCCCGCCCAAAGCAAGAGGTCTTCGCGGGCACCCCTCAAGAGGGGAATTTTGAGCGGCCAACTTTAATATTATCCCGACTTCAACTCCACATTCCAAATTCCAAACAAAACGTCACGCAAAATTCAGCCAAATACCTCAAATCGCTTGCTTTTTGCTTTTCGTTAGTATACAATACTGCGGTTGTGGTTCGCGCGTTCCGCTTGGCAGAGAGGCTGCCTATGAATTCGCTTATTATTTGAGGCTAATCGTGCAAATTGACATCGTATTAAATTTACGCGGATTGCGCCCTGTAATAAACAACGGAGGAAATTATGGACATTATTGAATCAATCGAAAAAGAATACCTTAAACAAGAGCCGCCCAAATTCAATGTGGGCGACACCGTCAAGGTATTTGTCAAGGTTGTCGAAGGCACAAGTGAAAGGCTGCAAGCATTCGAGGGTATAGTCATCGCCAAAAAGAACGGCGGGGTAAGGGAGTCCTTCATGGTCAGGCGCGTATCCTTTGGCGTGGGGATAGAGCGGACGTTTCCGCTGCATTCACCCAGAATCGACCGTGTCGAGGTGGTCAAGAGGGGACGCGTGCGCCGTGCCAAGCTTTATTATATACGCAAGCTGTCGGGCAAGGCGGCGAAGATTAAGGAAGTCAGAAGGTAGTGGTCAGATATCAGGTACAAGGTAAAGGCAGAGGATAGAAGTGAAAGTGTAGAGTGACGGTCAAATTTATAATTAAAATTTGACAGACATTGTGCGTCGTGCATTAAAAAAGGCGTCTGCTACCACAGGCGTTTTTTGTTTTCCGATTTATGCCGATGTTGCCTGTTACATACTAAGAATGGGCGGGGCGCAAACTATGGTTGCTTGTGATTGTGCGGTGCGGCGTCACGCTCGCACCCTACGATAATACGTTGAAACAGAAAAATTTTCCACAAAATCCGTCATATCCGCACTTATCTCTTATACTGCTAATAAAAATCGTTTGCAAAACGCCCCACACCTTTGCTATAATAAACCGGAATTTACAAATTCATGTCTTTTACAGGAGTCAAAAATGTTTATTTTGTCAGCGCTCGACGGCACTATCGATATTAACGACATCGTAATGTTAGTCTTTTTGGGGTTGGTGACTCTCATATGCGTCTTTATAGGCGTATGGTTTATCGCGGCTAACGTAAACAAGCCCGACAGAAAAACCCTTGGGAAAAAAATGAGAATCACGGACGCCGCCTTCGCGGTGTCTGGCGTCGGCTTTGCGATACGCGTCGCCTTCAGCCTTGCTACCGTGGGGTATTTGGGCATAAAAGCGGCGCAGCCCCACATGAGCGAGCGCGGGCTTTTAGAGCTGTACACCTTTATTCACAAGGTTTTTGCCGGCACTGTCGAGCCCGGCAACATTTATCCATTGCCCGGCTATCTTGGCATTGTCATGGGCGGTATTTTGAAGCTTTTCGGTGCATTTGATTATTCTATCGTCAGTCCCGTCGGCAATGTATGGATGCAGGTGTTTATCCGCCTGCCGTATATGCTTTGCGACACCGTCGCCGTCATGGTACTTTTTAAAATCGCCAAAAAATATAGCAACGGTCATGTCGCGCTTGGGCTGTCGGCAATTTACGCGCTTTGCCCCATCTTCTTCTTTGGGTCGTCGATGTGGGGAAGCCACTTATCCATACTGTCGCTGCTTATACTTTTGTCGTTGTATTTTATGACGCAAAAAAACTTTTTGGGTCTTACCGTGGCATATGGCTTGACGCTTTTGACGGCGATTGAGGCGTTGTATTTCCTGCCCGTGTTTGCCGTTTTTTACGCCTACCATTTTATCCGCGGGCTAAAGCTTGACCGCGAAGCGAAAAAGCAGGCTATGCGGGCTGAATTTAAGGGCGGCACAACGGGCAAAATCGCCCAAAACGCGAAGAAGCCGCAGGATAATAATACTCCCGCAAAAATGACATTTAAGGAGTGCTTTTTTGACGCAGAAAGGGGGCTTGCCTACCGTATTCCCGTTTATATTATCGGGTCTTTGATTGTGATGTACCTTGTCAGCCTGCCTATGTTGGGCGGCGCGGAATACAACTTTTTTACATGGTTTGCCCAAATTTATATTTATCCGTTTTCCAGAGTGGACTTTTTCGGCATTAATGCCTTTAAGATTTACAACCTGTTCGGCATGAATAACGCGCATATAGGCGAAAACGTATCGGGTGTGGTGCGCGGGCTTATCGGCTTTGGGTTTATGGCAATCGCCACCGCTTTGGTCTACGTTATGTACAGCAGCCGCAAAAACCGAGCCAACATGGTGCTTATCGCGTGCTATGTGTTTGTGACGTTAAGCGTGTATTCGATGGGCATGTCGGAAATGAGCCTGCTGCCCGTTTTGGCGGCGCTACTCCTTGCGTTCGCGCTTGTAAAGGACAAGAGAATACTGCATATTTTCTCGCTTTTGGCGTTTGTGATGATAATCAATGGTTGTGCGGTAATGGTAAACGCGGGGTATTTCACCGTCGTTTCGATAAAGGAATTTGCGTTGGGCGAAGGCAGCGCGTTTCTGTCCGACTCCACCTTTGGCACGGTAATGAACACGGTTTGCACGGTGCTTGCAGTGCTTACCCACCTGTATTTCACCTTGGTAGCGCTTGACGTCAGTATAAGCAACAAACGGTTATTGTTTGCCCCCCAGAACGACAGCTTTGGCGAGTCTGTCGGGGATTGGTTCAGATTGAAGTAAGAACGGTACAAGTGGGGGAACACTTTTGCTTGGGTTCACCTTTGGTTTCTGCGGACGGGCAGTGCCCGCCCCTAAACAGTCGCGTTAAAATCATGAATGTTGAATAAAACTATGAACGGCGGATTATAGCAATCTGTAGGGCCGGCCATCGGTCGTTCATCAATATAATAATAAGTGCCGCAGGCGATAAAGGAATGACATGAAGCTTGCTAGAATTACAAGCTACGGACTGATGGGCATAAAGGGCTATGACGTCACCGTAGAAATTGACATAAACAAGGGGCAGCCGCGCATCGAGATGGTGGGGCTTCCTGACGCCGCCATAAAGGAATCCAAGGAAAGGGTAAAAAGCGCGATAAAAAACAGCGGCTTTTTGTTTTTGCCGCGCGTAATCACGATAAGCCTCGCCCCCGCCGACGTGCGCAAGGAGGGGGCGATTTATGATTTGCCCATAGCCGTGGGGATTTTGTCGGCTACCGGGCAGCTTAATTTTTCCACGTTCAAGGACATTATAATCGTGGGCGAGCTGTCTCTTTACGGCGAGATTCGGCAGGTCATGGGGGTCATGTCCATCATAATCGCGGCGCGGACTGCGGGGTACAAGACGATAATCGTCCCAAAAGGCAACGAAAAAGAGGCGTCCTTTATCGACGGGATAGACGTATATGCCTTTTCTACGTTGCGCGAGGTCGCGGCGTTTTTAGAAAGCGGGCTGACAAACTCGCCACCCGTCGAAAAACAAAATATTTTTGAGATTACGTCCAATATAGGGTACAAAGAGGACTTAAAATATGTGCGGGGGCAGTACGCGGCAAAGCGGGCGCTCGAGATTGCCGCGGCAGGCGGACACAATATGCTGATGATTGGTCCCCCGGGCGGCGGAAAAACCATGCTTGCGCGCTGTCTCCCCACCATTTTGCCCGATTTGACGGTGTCGGAAGCGCTTGAAACCACAAAAATTCACTCGGTGGCGGGGTATCTTGACGACAACGTGGGGATAATTTTGAACCGCCCCTTTCGGACGCCGCACCACACCAGCAGCAAGTTTGCGCTTACGGGCGGGGGACCGTCCGCGAAACCCGGCGAGATAAGCTTGGCGCACAACGGGGTGTTATTTTTGGACGAATTGCCCGAATATCCCCGCGACACTTTGGAGATTTTGCGGCAACCCTTAGAGGACAACGTGATTACCATTTCCCGCGCCGCCCGTACGGTGGAATACCCCGCCAACTTTATGCTTGTCGCAAGTATGAATCCATGTCCTTGCGGCCGTCACGGGAGCGACGCATGCGTGTGCAATCCCGCCCAAGTGGCGAGGTATTTGTCAAGGCTGTCGGGCCCCTTGATGGACAGAATCGATATGCACATCGAGGTTAGCAATGTCAGTTATGACGATTTGTCGGGGAACTTCGAGGAGGAGCCGTCGGAAGTTATCAAAAAACGGGTGAACGCGGCGCGGGGTATACAGCTACATAGATTTAAGGACTTGGGGATTTATAGCAACGCCCGAATGACCAACGCCATGGTAAGCGACTTTTGCCGTTTGGACGCAAAGTGTGAGAGCATTTTGCGCGCCGCTTTTGAAAGAATGGGGCTGTCGGCGCGGGCTTATAACCGCATTTTGAAGGTTGCGAGAACGGCGGCGGACATGGACGGGAGCTTGGACATTCAGCCGGGGCACGTCGCGGAGGCGATAGGGTATAGGACGTTGGATAGGGGGTATGCGAAGTAATGTTTAATGCGCAATGCTCAATGCACAACGAAGGTTGGGTTAGAGAGTGGAGCTTTCCCATTTGTCATCCCGACCCCCCTTATGTCATCCTGAGCCCCCCTTATGTCATCCTGAGCCCCCCTTATGTCATCCTGAGCGCAGCGAAGGATCTTTATTGGTAATCACAACCGCTTATGAAATAAGGACAAGATCCTTCGCTGCGCTCAGGATGACATAAAAAAGAGTGCCCCACGAATACTTCCTTGATAGAGGGCAAAGTGATATTTTAATTTATCAAAGGAGCCAATAAAAAACATGGAAACTAATAACTGGATTTTTTACGAAAGAAGCCGAAGAAAACTTGGAATTATGCTTTCAATCATTTTGTGTGTATGCACGAGTGGGGCGACTGCAAGTGTAATTTTTAGTTGGATTGACGATCCTACAGACCCCGCACGATATGGAATTACTGCGTTTATTGTCGTGGCATGGGTAGTAAAATTTTTTTCATTATTTTCTTCAGTATTTCAAAAAGATTGAAGCATTCATTTGGCATAACCGAAACTGAAATAGTGATTGTCTTTAGAGCAAAGATATATAAATATGACTTTGCGGATTTGCAAAGTTTTACGATTACGGGGAAAAAGAGGGGTTTTACAATGTTTGAATTGTATTTTACGAATGGCAAAATATTTACTTATCCGATTATTCAACGCGACCGTTTAATAATTGTTCTCAGCGGAATAATGGAGAAAAATAATTATGCCAAAACAAAAACAGACGAAGCAAACACTCGAGAATCTACACCAACCATTTAAAAGAAAATGAGCGAAATAAACGACAACAAAATATATTACTGGCTATCGCTGGCGGGGGTGGGCGCGAGGAAGCTTACCGTCGCGTTGTCCGTTTTTTCGCCGGAGAAAATCTATTTTGAAATAGGGCGGGATAAGGCGTTAGGGGAGTTTTTTGGGAAATATACCGAAGTCTTAGTAAAAAGTAAAAGCCCCGATTTTTTGGACGAAAAACTTGGGGAATTATACAAGTACGATATAAAATTGTTGACGCTTGCGAGTGAAAAATACCCACACCGCCTGAAAGAAGCGGAGGTTTGTCCGCCCGTCGTGCTGTATTATCGCGGCGACCTACCCTGTTTGGACAAGCCCTGCGTCGCGGTGGTGGGGACAAGGGCGGTGTCGAGTTACGGCAAGGACGCCGCTAAAAAGTTTGCCTTCGACTTTGCCGCAAGCGGCGTGACTGTGGTCAGCGGCTTAGCGACGGGTGCGGATTCTTATGCGCACGAGGCGGCGGCGGAGATAGGCACCACGGCGGCGGTGCTCGGAGGCGGACACAAATTCATCCCCGCGTATTCACAAAATCTGGCGGAAAAGCTGCTGGAAAAAGGCGGGATTATAATTAGCGAATACCCGCCCGATTTTTGCCCCACAAAGTATACCTTTCCGGAGCGCAACCGCATCGTCAGTGGGTTAAGTATGGCGGTGGTGGTGATTGAGGCGGGCGAAAAAAGCGGCGCGCTTATCACGGCGGGGTACGCGCTTGAGCAGGGCAGAGAGGTTTACGCCGTGCCGGGCGGCATTTTCAGCGTCAAATCCGTGGGGTCTAACCGTCTTTTGCGGTCCGGTCAGGCGGGAGTCGCGTTGTCCGCGGCGGACATAATGAGCGATTTGAGGATAAATATTGGCTTAAAAGGGCAAAAAAATACGGCAATTTCTCTTGACTTTTCCGAGCAAAACATTTATAGTCTTTTGGTTAGCGGCGAAACTGGCTTCGACGACCTTGTTTTGCAAAGCGGCTTTCCCCCCGCCGAGCTTAACGGTTTGCTATTTTCGCTGGAATTAAAGGGAGTGGTCAGAAGGCTGCCGAATAATAGGTATAGATTGGAATAAGAATGCTCAACTATTTAGGGAGAAAAACATTGAAACTCGTCATCATCGAAGGTATAGGAAAAAAGGAAACTATCGAAAAGTACCTTGGCAAGGGGTACAAGGTTTTTGCTACAAAAGGGCATGTGCGGGATCTGCCCAGCGGCACCATGGCGGTGGACGTCAAGGATAATTTTAAGCCGCGCTACGAGGTTATCGCCGAAAAAAAGGACGTCGTCAAAAAAATGTTAGGAGAGGCAGCGCACGCCGAGGAAGTTTTGCTTGCGACCGATCCCGACCGCGAGGGCGAGGCTATTTCGTGGCACGTCGCGACTTTGCTCAAAATCCCCGAGGACAAAAAGGCGCGGATAGTCTTTAACGAGATAAGCAAAAAGGCGGTATCGACCGCGCTCGAGAACCCGCGCCCCATCAACCTCGACCTTGTGGACGCGCAGCAGGCGCGGCGGGTGCTTGATCGTCTTGTTGGTTATAAGGTCTCGCCGCTTTTATGTAAGAGGATTCAAAACAAGCTGTCGGCAGGGAGGGTCCAATCGGTTACCTTGCGCCTGATTGTTGACCGCGACCGCGAAATTGCCGCGTTTAAGCCGGAGGAATACTGGAATTTTTGGTCGGTTTTAGAAAAGTTCGAGGACAAGAAGGAAATTAAACCCTTTAAGGCGGCTTTAGTCACCAAGGGCGGAAAAAAAATTAAACTCGGCAGCGCCAACGACGTCGAGGGCGTCAAAAAAGAACTTAACGGCGGCAAATACACGGTTACAGGGGTCAAGCGCGAGGTGACGCTTGCCCGTCCGCCCGCGCCCTTTATCACGTCGTCTATGCAGCAAGACGCGATGAACAAGCTTGGCATGAGCCTTAAACAAAGCGCGGCTAACGCCCAGAGCCTGTACGAGGGTGTGGATTTGCCTAACGAGGGCAAGGTCGCGTTAGTCACTTATATTCGAACCGACTCTACAAGGGTTGCCGACGACGCGATGCACGAGGCGCGCGCCTTTATCGGCGAGAAGTTCGGTGGCAAATTTATTCCGAATAAGCCCAATATTTACGCCTCAAAAAAGGGGGCGCAGGACGCGCACGAAGCAGTCCGCCCTATCAGCGTCCACCGCACGCCCGAAAGCCTTAAAGGGGTTATCGCCGACGGTTTGTACAAACTGTACAAGCTGATTTACGATAGGTTCCTGGCAAGCCAGATGAGCCCCGCCGAGTACGATTCGCTCACGGTGGACATTTCATGTGGGTATTACGGGTTCAAAGTCACGGGGAAAAGCCTTATTTTCGCGGGTTTTACCGCCGTTTACCACAGTTTCGAGGAGGAGAAAGAGGAAGAGGGCGGTATCGCGGGTCTGCCTATTATGGCGGAGGGCGATTTGTTGCACTTTATCGAATACAAGACGGAACAGAAGTTCACCAAGCCCCCGTCGCACTATACGGAGGCGAGCCTGATCAAGACCATGGAGGAAAAGGGGATAGGCCGTCCCGCCACCTACACGCCCACCATCACGCTGATAGTGAGCCGCGAATACGTCGAAAAGGATGGCAAGTTTTTAAAGGCAACGCAGCTCGGGATGCAGGCGACGGATTATCTTATCAAGTATTTCCCCGACATCATGGACATTAAATTTACCGCCGACATGGAGAGCAAACTGGACAAAATCGAGGACGGCGGCGAGGTATGGCAGAACATGGTCAGTGATTTTTACATCGGACTGGACGAGAAGGTTCGCGCGGCGTTTGGTGATAAAGAGCCGGACGAAGAAAGCGAGTTTGTGTGCTGTAAATGCGGGGCGAAAATGGTGTACCGCAGCGGTAGGTTCGGGAGGTTTTTGGCGTGCAGCGGTTTTCCTAAGTGCCGGTATACGCAGCAAATCGACGAGGGAGGACATCCGACTGAGGTCAAAGTCAAGGAGTCCGACGTCGTGTGCGAGCTGTGCGGTGCGAAAATGGTGTTTAAAAACGGCAAGTATGGTGAGTTTTTGGCCTGTCCGTCGTATCCCAAGTGTAAAAATATTAAGAACACGGACGGCGGAGAGAGGGTCAAGGGTCAGGGGTCAGGGGCCGAGGGGCGGACGGACGTAGGGCGTGACACCTCGGCACGCCGTAAGGAAGAGGGTAACGGGGACGGTGTCGCGGCAGGGGAAGGTCTGCCGCCCTGTCCGATATGTGGCAAGCCTATGGTGAAAAGACACGCAAGATCGATTTTTTACGGTTGTAGCGGCTATCCTAACTGCAAATTCACTTCGTCGGCGCGTCCTGTAATGGAAAAGTGCCCCGATTGCGACGGCTATATGGTGCTACGAAACCGTAGGGACGGAATGTACCATGTTTGCGGCAAAAGTTGCGGATATAAGATTAAGGTAGGTGAATTGGAGAATGTTGAAAATGTGAGGGAAGCGGAGGATACGGCGAGTTGAGCCGAATTACGGTGGTGGGCGCTGGGTTAAGCGGGTGTGAAGCCGCGCTTGTACTTTCCCGTTTGGGGCATAAGGTCAAGCTGATTGATTGCAAGCCGCATATTTTCACCCCTGCGCATAGTAACAAAGATTTTGCCGAGGTCGTGTGCAGTAATTCGTTTAAGAGCAACGACCTACTGACCGCGAGCGGCATATTAAAGCAAGAAATGCGGATTTTGAACAGTCCGCTGATTAGGATGGCGGACGCTTTTGCCGTACCCGCGGGCGGGGCACTGGCAGTCGACCGCGCTTTATTTTCGCGTTATGTGACGGAGATGGTTCTAAAAAACGCCGATATAGAATTTGTTTCCGCTCTGACGAATGAAATCGACAAAAACTGCCCCACTATTTTGGCGGCGGGACCGTTGATTATGCCGTCGCTTTTGTCGTTTTTGGAGAGGCTTACGGGGCAGTCGCTTTATTTTTTTGACGCCTCCGCGCCGATTATTGACGGCGAAAGTGTGGACATGGGGTATGCTTTTGTCGGCGATAGATATGGCAAAAGCGGGGATAAGGTATCAGGTAAAGGCGAAAATGGTGACGAAAATACAAACGCGGGAGCGTATATTAACTGTACTTTGGCAAAGGACGAATACGCGGCGTTGGTTGATGGGCTGATAAAAGCCGAAAAAGCGATAAAGCATGAGTTCGAAAGGGGCGAGATATTCGAGGGCTGTATGCCGATTGAGGAAATGGCTCGGCGGGGGTTTGACACGCTACGGTTTGGTCCCTTAAAGCCTGTGGGATTATATGACGAGAGCGGGAAGCGCCCCTATGCCTTGGTTCAGTTAAGAAAGGAGACAGTGGCGGGCGGGATGTACAATATGGTGGGCTTTCAGACAAATTTGAAGTTTGGCGAGCAAAAACGGGTGTTTTCGCTTATTCCCGCTTTGAAAAATGCTGAATTTTTAAAGTACGGTGTTATGCACAGGAATAGTTACATCAATGCCCCCCTTGCGTTAAATCCCGATTTGTCATTAAAGGTTGCGCCGCTTGTGTTTGTCGCGGGGCAGCTCGCCGGGGTAGAGGGGTATGTCGAGTCAATTATGTGCGGGCATATAGCCGCGTTGATGTTGGACGCTAAATTGCGGGGGGTTGACTTTGTTTTACCCAAAACGACGGTGAGCGGCTCGCTGATTGGGTATTTGTCGCGGGAAAATGAGGATTTTAGGCCAATGAACGCAAACTTTGGGCTTCTGCCGCCGTTAGAGGTGAAAATCAGGGATAAAAAACGGCGCAAAGAGGAAATGGCGCGGCGGGCGGTGGAGGTGATTGAGAGCTGGCGGGGAGAAGGAAAGGGTAGGGGATAGAGTGGATAGGGTAAAGGGACGGTCAGATTTTAAATAAAAATTGACCCCTTATAATTCCCCTCAATGAGGGGAATTTTTTACAGCCCTAAAATTGATTTGATTTTGCGCGGCGGTTGTGGTATAATCTTTGGGCAAACTACAAAAACGGAGAATACGAACATGACGGAATTAAAAGGGACAACCATTGTCGGCATTAGACGTGGTGGCAAAACGGCTATTGCGGGCGACGGACAGGTCACGATGGGCGAAAGCGTCATCATGAAAAGCAACGCGGTCAAACTGCGGCGGCTTTATGGCGACAAGGTTGTGGCGGGATTCGCGGGCTCTGTCGCGGACGCGTTTACCCTGTGTGAAAAGTTCGAGCAAATGTTGAACAAATTCAGCGGCAACCTTATGCGCAGCGCGGTCGAGCTTGCCCAGCTTTGGCGCGGCGACAGGGCTTTAAGGCAGCTGCAAGCCATGCTTATTGTGGCGGACGCGGACGCGATATTTGTGGTCAGCGGCACGGGCGACGTGATAGAGCCGGAAAACGGCATTTGCGCCATCGGCAGCGGGGGCAATTACGCGCTTGCGGCGGCGCGGGCGCTTGCCGACAACACCGATTTGGACGCGAGAACCATTGCCGAAAAGGCGATAAAGATTGCGTCGGAGTTATGCGTGTTTACGAATGGGAACATTGTTTTGGAAGAAGTGTAGGGGGCAATGCACAATGCACAATGCGCAATGCGCAATGCTCAATGAAGGCTGGGGTAAGATCCTTCGCTTCGCGTTAGGACAGAGGCGACCGGTGGTCGTCCAATAGTAGAGCGGCTTGCTCCCGCCGCACCGCTGAATTTGTATTATGGAGTTAAGGACGGGGTTTTTAACCGTCATTACTACGTCGCTTCGCTCCTTGTAATGACGATACAACTATAATACACGGCATGTCGGGGTGCTGCGTCCTGTGACAACAAATAAAGTACGTTTTTTTAGGGAGGTAGACTATGAAAAAATCTTTAACTATTAAACGGATAACGGCGCTGATTTTGAGCGTTTTATTGGTGCTTACGACGGCGGCGACATTTGCGGGGTGTTCGGGGTCGGACGAATATTTTAATTATCGTTATAGGGGCAGCGGCGATTCAAAATTGGCTGTGATTACCGGATTGACGGAAAGGGGACGCCAACAAAAAGTGTTGGTTATCCCCAAGTATTATAACGGACGAAAGGTGCAAGTTGGAGAGGGGGCCGGTACAAACATGGCATTTTGGAGAATGACACAACCTTTACGAAGTGATAATTTAGAAAAGGTGTTTTTTTCATCATCAAAAATTGAAGTTTCATCTCAAGTCAAAATTTGGGACTGTGCTAATTTAACAAAAATTATTATGATTGATGATGAAGGTTCAACCAGTTCTTGGTCTAAGAGCGGGGCTGCGAATGCCACTATATATATCCCCGAATTTATTTATGAGTTTCGCAAAAATCAGGAAGGTTCGACCGTATATCCGCCTGCCAATATAGAGTATGTGCTTAATTATGAAGAAGGTGTTTTTTGGATAGACGATGTTGATTATGGCGATAAAATCGAATTTGTCCCGCAAAAGCCTGTTAGAGAGAGTTATGACTTTGCGGGTTGGTATAAAGAAACGGAATGTATAAATAAATGGATTTTTGAGGTCGATAGGTTGCCTAATGAATTATTCAATGAGGGCGGTGAAGTTATTTATCAAAAAACGAAACTTTATGCCAAATGGCAAAAGAAATAAAATGAAAGACAACGAGAAACAAAAACGAGTATAGAACAACATCACAAAAAAAAGAGGTAAACAAACATGGAGCTTACGCCCAAACAAATAGTTGACGAACTGGACAGGTTCATAATAGGCCAGACCGCCGCAAAACGCTCGGTCGCCGTCGCGTTACGCAACCGCTACCGCAGGTCAATGCTGCCGGAGGAGGTAAAGGCGGAAATTACCCCCAAAAACATCATCATGAAGGGGCCTACGGGGGTGGGCAAGACCGAAATCGCCCGCCGCCTTGCTAAATTGGTCAAGGCGCCATTTTTGAAGGTGGAGGCGACAAAATTCACCGAGGTCGGGTACGTGGGCCGCGACGTCGAGTCTATGGTGCGCGAACTCGCCGAGGTCGCCGTACGCCTTGTGCGCGAGGAAAAGATGGCGGAGGTACGCGAAAAGGCGCGCGCCACGGCGGAAAGACGCATCGCCGACGCGCTTATCGCAGCCCGTAAAAAAAATGCCGCCGACACCGCCGACGAAATTATAAAGGCGACGGTGTACGAGGATATGGCGAGCGGCAAGCTTGATAAAGTGATAATCGAACTCGAAATGGAAGCGCCGCACAAGCCGACCGAGGTTATGCCCGGCACGGGGATGCAAATCGACATTAGCGAGATGATGGGCGGGCTTATCCCCAAACGTAAGAAAAAAAGGAAGCTGACCGTCAAGCAGGCGATAGAGGCACTGACCAATGAGGAGGCGGAGAAGTATTTGGACATGGATTCCATCGCCGCCGAGGGGGTGCGGAGAGCAGAGCAGGACGGGATTATTTTTATTGATGAAATCGACAAAATCACGTCCAAGGGGTCTTCGCACGGGCCGGACGTGTCGCGCGAGGGGGTGCAGCGCGACATTTTGCCGATTGTCGAGGGCAGCACGGTGATGACAAAGTACGGCGCGGTCAAGACGGATTACGTGCTGTTTATCGCGTCGGGGGCCTTCCATATCGCCGCCGTCAGCGATTTGATTCCGGAGTTGCAGGGGCGTTTCCCCGTCATGGTTGAACTGAATAGTTTGACGTATGAGGACTTTAAAAAGA
>WRDI01000031.1 GCA_009783515.1 Bacillota bacterium
GCAAAGCTGATCATGTCGTCAAAAATCTTATTTGCCGTTTTAGCGTCAATCCCCAATCCTGCGCAACCCTTTATACCCTCCTCAACGCTGCCATTTACAAAAACCGCCCGTTCCTTTTCCATCTCGGACGCCTTTTTCTTACTCATTATGCGGCGGACGATGTCGGCGCGCCCCAGGGTATACCCGGCCAGCGCCCGCACCGCGTCCATAACCTGCTCCTGATACACCATTACGCCGTAAGTCACTTTTAAAATCGGCGTTAAAACCGCGTGGTCGTAGGTGACGGCGGCGGGATTTTTTCGTCCCCGCATATATTCGGGAATCTTGTCCATCGGCCCGGGGCGGTAAAGCGCGATTCCGGCTATCAAATCCTCGACCGACGCGGGCTTTAATTCGCGCATAAAGCGCGTCATTCCCGCGCTTTCAAGCTGGAACACCGCCGCGGTATCCCCCGCGCTTATCATGCCGAATACTTCCGGGTCGTCGTAATCCATACCGTACAAATCAATGTCTATCCCCCGCCCCTTTTTTACGTATTGTAGCGTTTTGGAAATATCGGTGAGCGAAGCAAGACCCAAAAAGTCCATTTTGAGTAGCCCCAATTCCTCGCATTCGATCATATCGAACTGTGTGGTTATGACGCCCTCCGCCCCCCGCGCCGTACCTTCCGCGCTCCTTGCCAAGGGGATGTGGTCGGAAATCCTGTCGCGGCAGATGATTACCCCCGCCGCGTGCGTACCGATCTGACGGGGCATCCCCTCGATTTTCACCGCCATATCAATGATTTCCTTCGCCTGCGCGTCTGTCCTGTAAATCTCAACTAAATCGGGGATGACGGGGTTGCCTTCTTTGGGTGGCGCGAGTCCCAAAATCTGCTCCAAGCCGTTTTTGCCCATCAAACCGGGCATAAGCTGCGTCAGCCTGTTTACGTCTGCAAACGGACGACCGTACACCCTTCCTACGTCCTTAACCGCCGCCTTTGCCGCTAAAGTGGAAAAAGTAATAATCTGCGACACATTTTCCGCGCCATACTTATCGACGACGTAATTTATGACCTTTTCGCGTCCGTCCACGCAAAAGTCTATGTCAAAATCGGGGCTGGAAACCCTTTCAGCGTTCAAAAACCGCTCGAAAATCAGCCCATACCTTATGGGATCGACCTTGGTTATACCGATGGCGTATGCGACTATGCTGCCTACGCCGCTTCCCCGCCCCGGTCCCACGGGCACGCTGTTACTTTCGGCAAAGCGGATAAAATCCCAAACGATAAGGTAATAATCCACAAATCCCAATTTTTCTATTACGGACAGCTCGTGCTCGGCGCGAGTTTTTATTTCGTCGGTAATTAGCTTGTATTTTTGGTTCAACCCATCATAGCAAAGACGACGTAAAAATGAGGCGGGGGCTTCGTTTTCGGGCGGGAAAAACAACGGCAACAACGTTTCTTTTTTAAAAAAGCGACAGTCGCACTTGTCCGCGACTTCTAAGGAGTTTTCGATTGCGCCTTGAAACTTACCGAAAAGCGAATTCATCTCCTCCCCGCTTTTTAGGTAAAACTCGTCCGTCGGGAAGTAGTCCCCTCCCTCCGCTTCGTCGGTCAGCCCCTCGCTAAACCCCTCGTCGGGCGACATGGTGCGCTGAAACGCTATGTTTTGCATCACCTTTTGCATAAGCGCGTCGGATTTATTAAGGTAATGTACGTCGTTTGTCGCCACCAATTTGATATCGTTTTTAGCCGCAACCTCCACCAAAAGGGGTAGAATCCGCCTTTGCTCTTTTAATCTATGGTCTTGAATCTCAATATAAAAATCGTCTTTGAATAAGCCTTTGAATTTTTTCGCCCATTCGTCCGCGCCCTTTAAGTCCCCTTTTAAAAGGCAACGCGGAATCACCCCCGCCAAACACGCGGATAAGCATACAAGCCCATCGCTGTGCCTCGCCAAAAGGTCAAAATCAATCCGCGGCTTGTGGTAAAATCCGTCGATATACGCCAAACTGTTCAGCTTGATAAGATTTTTATATCCCGTTTCATTTTTACAAAGCAGCAAAATATGGTTGTTTTGCTTGCTTTCGACGGTTTTCGCTTGCATATCGGGCGCGGTATACATCTCGCAACCGATTATGGGTTTAACCTTAAACGGGCGGCTTTGCTCCAAAAATTTAAATGCGTCCGCAAAAGCGTCGGTATAGCGGACGGCGGCCTTTACAAACTCCAAAACCCCGAACATATTGCCGTGATCGGTGATGGCAACCGCAGGAATATCAAGCTCGCCGCAACGGCTAAACAGCTTGTCGATGCGGACGGCGCCGTCCAACATACTAAACTCGGTATGCAAATGTAAATGCGCGAATTTCATGGTTGTATTATAGCATATTTTTTGCGGAATGAAAAGCAAAATGTAATGAGCAATGCGCAATGCTAAATGAAGGTCGCTTTTTTTTGAGCGCATCAATATTTAAAATTCAGGGTACATTACTCAAAATTTATCCTTCATTTAGCATTGCGCATTGAGCATTATTAAGAATTATATGCGGCGGCGAGCGCCACCAGCCGTTCCAACCGGTACTTTAAAGCCCCTCTGCTGATTCCCAAAAGCGCGGCAAGCTCCCCGTAACTTAATTCGGGGTTATTTAGCCTTGCCTCGGCAGTTTCGCGCAGTCTTTTATCCGCAATCGTCCCCAAAGACGCAATTGCCTCGCGTTGTTTTAAGCTTGCCGCCACAAGTCGGTTAAGATTGGCAATGTCGCAGTTCGCTTTACGACTGACCTCACGGCTAAGACTGCGCTCCGCCGCTAAGGAATTAAGCCGCAAAACACTCTTATATGCCCCCATCAGCGCGAGCACATCGCTTATCGCATCCTTGTCTTTGATGTAGGCAAGGTGCTTGTCCCCCTTTGTAATCACCGCCGCACGAATCTCGAATCCTTCAAGCAATTTCACCAAACCGTCCCGCAACTTTTTAGAGGCGCAGGCGAACTCCAAATGATACCCCCTGTTTGTCACCAGCGCACCGCTCCCCACAAACGCTCCCGCCAAATACGCGCGTTTACAGCACTCATTCTCCACCAAATACGGATCAATTCCCGCCACCACATTCAATCCATCCCTCAGCTTCAAAATACGCAGTTCAACCAACATGTCGGCTATAAAATCACCTTTAATAACAACACTACCCCCGTGAAAGAGCGGAGAGTGGGGAGTAGAGAGTGGAGTTAGGGTCAGATTTGATTTAGTATTACCTACAGCTTCAGGCCTCTTTCCGTCCACCTCTTTACTCTCTATTGCCTTCCCTCTCTCTTGACCCCTCATTTTAACTCTGCTCTCCGCTCTCCACTCTCCGCTCTCCACTCTCCCTCCTCTCCCCGCTTCACCTGTAAAAAGAGCGCGGGTAATTTCCTCAACCATTCCCCCAAGCAACGGATTAACCGACTCGATAACCACGCTCATACCTCCGCCAAAGCTGATAAGCCCCGCAGTATGAATTACAGCCGACAAAAACGCCGCTTTACAGCAGTCCGTGTCGGGCGTTTTGGTCAATTCCTCTTTTGCTTCTTTCGCGGCAGTCATAGCATCTCCAATGCTCAATGCGTAATGTGCAATGCTCAATTACGTTGATATATTTTAAAATTTATCGCTCATTGTACAGTTTCTTTTTAGTTAAACATTAGACTTATTTCCCAACCTAACGTGGTCGAATAAGGGATAGGTATTTGATTGATATAAAAGGCTGCGAAACGCGGGCGCAGCAGCGCTGCGTACGCGTTGAGCAAGTTTTTATAGCGGTAAACAGACGCCCTCGGACGTGCCGCGGAAGGTTAGCAATCAAGTTTACTATTTACCCCCGACCCTCACCCCGCATTAAGCATTCATTTCTGCCCCCTAAACCCCGGCCTCCTATCCCAATTCGCCACACTCTCAAACGGAATCCCCGCCTCCCTGATAAACTGCAAGGGTCTGCCGACCTCACCCACCCGTGAGGGGCTGTGCGAATCGGAATTAAGGATAAACTTCGCTCCCTCGCCAAGCATGGTGTGCGCGTCCTCCTTAGAAAACGAAATCTTTTTCCCGTTAAGTTCCAAAAACGTCCCAAAGTGCGCTGCCGCCCGCGCAAGCTCTTTCAAATCCAACTTCAGCCCGTAATTGGGGTGCGCAATAATGTCAATGGGATAACGCTCCATGGCAGCAACATATGCGTCGGTGTTTGCGACAACCCTTTTCGCCGTGCTTTTGTGCATAAGACCCGCCATAAAAATGGGCGCGTTAAACGCAAAAATCTCGCCTATCGAGGTGGCATGTGTGTACCTGTGAAAGCCGCAAATAAGGACGTCAACCGAGGCGAGGTGGTCTTCCGCATCAATTGTGCCTTTTCTGTCTAATATATTGCTTTCCAGTCCCAGAAAAATTTTGAGTTTTGGAAACTGTTTTACCGCTGCCACGGTATCCTTAATCATAAAAGGCCAGTCCATGCGCCGCACATTGTACGAGCGGTGCATAAATCCGTGGTCGGTCGTCGCCAATTCGCGCAACCCTATGTCCGAGGCGCGCGCGGCGTTCTCCATCAAGCTCCCCTTGCCGTGGCTGTAAACGGTATGCGTATGATAATCGCCGTAAATCATTTTTCCTCCGTTTTTTTCGATAAAATAGTACTCCGACAAAGTTATTTTTTAGGGTAGAGGATAGAGGTTGGAGGGAAAGTTATATTTGCTAAATAGACTTATTTCCCAACCTAACGTGGTCAAATAAGGGATAGGCATTTGACTGATATAAAAGGCTGCGAAACGCGGGTGCAGCAGCGCTATGTACGCGTTGAGCAAGTTTTTATAGCGGTAAACAGACGCCCTCGGACGTGCCGCGGAAGGTTAGCAATTAAGTCTACTATATAACCACTTAAAATCCCATTCCGACGGAGGGGAACGACGCGTTAAGCAAATTTGCCACAGGCACATTTGTAGCCAAAGCCACAAATACTTCCCTGACAGGGGGCGCGGTGGTTCGTTTAGACCGAGGCATCTATTTCTCATTCCCCATCGACCCCGGAAAACTAATGCGCCAAACTCATTTTCTTAAATATGCCCTTCCCTAATCCCTAGCCCTTGACCCTTAATCTTTCAAAATTCCCCGACATATACGACTTCCTCTTGTAATCGTACCCCAAACGAGGCAAAAACCTCCGCCTTAATGGTGCGAATCAAATTATATACGTCCCGTGCTTTCGCCCCGCCGCGATTGAGAATAAAATTCGCGTGTTTTTCGCTGATCTGTGCCCCGCCGATGCAAATCCCCTTCAACCCTAACGCTTCGATATAGGTGTAAGCGGGTTTTTCCGCCGCCTTGAATACCGAGCCACAGCAGTACCCCGCAGGCTGTGCCGCCGCGCGCTTTTCACCATATAAAGCTCTCAGCCGCGCAATTTCGCTCTCATCTCCCCTCTCCGCAATCAATGCCGCGCCAAAAATCACGTCGCCAAACTGAAACTTGCTTGTTCGGTAGGCAAACCCGCATTCTTTCGTTAATAGCCGTACAACCCGCCCCCCTCTTAGCACGTCCGCGCTTTGCACCACTCCCGCCACATCGCCGCCATAAGCTCCCGCGTTCATTTTCAGCGCGCCGCCCAGACTCGCAGGAATCCCGCACGCCCACTCCAACCCTTTCAATCCCCTACCTGCATAAAATCGGCTTAAAGCGGACAACCCTACCCCCGCCCCGGCATAAACTGTCCCCGCTTGGGCAAATTCCGACTCGCCCTTTCGGGCTTCATCTAATTTTTCCGCCCCCGACCCTTGCCCCCTGACCCCAAGCCATTCATCCTTAACCCCGCTCCCTATACTCCACTCCCCACACTCCACCAACCTACGATCCCTACTCCCTACCCCCTCAAACCGCATAATAATCACCACGCCGTCAAAACCCTCGTCGCTCACCAAAACCTTGCTACCCCGCCCCAAAATCAACCGCTTTTCACTCAAATCCATCGCCCGCAAAAGCTCATCAAGATTGGCGACGCTCGCAAAAAACTTAGCCTTGCCCCCGATGCGATACGTGGTGTGAGTGGCAAGCGGAACATTCGCAGCAAATCCATTGCGCATATATAATACCTCATTTTAAAAAATAATTCAACCGATTTATGGGGTATGTACGGAATTTAGGGGTGGGGATCAGGGATCAGAAAATGAAGACGCTACGCTTATGAAGATATGAAGGCATAATTTATTTATAACATATCCACGACTGTGCACTATACGCTGTGCTCTGTGCATTATAAAAAACGCCGCCGTGTATTATATTCGGCGACGATCAAACTTGACAGTGATCAGTGATTAGTGGTCGTAAAGGTCAGATTATATTAAAATTTACCCTTCATATCTTCACAAGCGAAGCACCTTCATTTCCCTTTCTCCTCTAATCTCTATTCTCTATTCTCTTAAAATACTTCTCAATCCTCTGTGCCGCAGCTCTGTCAATGCCCGACCTCTCTACAATTTCCTTCGCCGACAAGATCTTAATCTCGGCAAAACTCAATTTACCTAGCAGTTTAGCCCGCTTTTTCTCGCCCACCCCCTCTATGTTCAATAACTCGCTGCCGATTTTGCGCCCTCTCAGTTTTGTATGGTAGTTTAACGCAAACCTGTGCGCCTCGTCCCTTATCCTCTGTAAAAGCCGTAAAGCGTAATCGTTTTTACTGAGGGCAATCGGCTCCTCCCTGTCGGGCAGATAAATCAACTCCTCTTTTTTGGCAAGGCTGATAAAGGATAGCTCTACCCAGCCGCCTTTTTGCACGTCCGCATATCCATTCTCCGCTCTCTTCCCAAACACCTCCTCCGCAGCCGACAAAGCCGCCGACAGCTGCCCCTTTCCCCCGTCTATAACGATAAGGTCGGGGGGCGGCAAATCCCCCTTTAACCTTCGCAAAATAACCTCGCGCATACTCGCAAAGTCGTCCGCGCCTTCCACCGTCTTAATCCTATACCGCCTGTAATCGCGCTTGCTTGGCTCACCGTCGATAAAAACCACGCCGCTCGCCACGCTGTCCGTGCCGCTGATGTTTGAAATATCATAGCACTCAATCCGCCTTGCACTTCTTATCACCAAAATATCTTTCAGCCTTTCCGCCGCACCTACGCCCATATCGTGCCTGCGTTTCACCTTATCGCCGCTCGCCGCCAAAAATTCCGCCGCATTTTTCTCCGCCATTTCGACAAGCCGCTTTTTGATTCCCTTTTGCGGATACAGCACCCTTGTTTTTCGCCCCGCAAGTGCGGACAGATATTCGGAAAGCCCCTCGTACTCAAACTTGATATTAAGCAAAATCTCCTCGGGAATCTCGTTTTGCGCGTAATACTGCGTGATAAACGACGAAATCGCATCGGCGGGAGAAAGCGTCGCGGCGGAAGCGGGATAATTTTTTACCCCCATCATTTTATTACCGCGGAACAGGTTGACGGTGATGGCGCCGTCTTCACGGGAGTGGGGAGTGGGGAGTGGGAAGTGGGGAGTTATGGGCAGATTTAAATTATTATTTTCGACAGCCTCTGACCTATTCCCGTCCATTTCTTTGCCTCCTGCCATGTTCCATCTCTCCAAACCCCTCTCCTTAACTCCACTCCCCACTCCCCACTCCCCACTCCTCACTCCTAACTCCCCACTCCTCACTCCTAACTCCTCACTCCCCACTCCCCACTCCCCACTCTCCCAAACATACGCTATACTGTCCGAACTAACCTTGACCTCCCCCGTAGAAATGCTTCGCTCTTTCAGGCGCGCCAGCATTTTTAATCTGTCCCTATGTTCTATCGCCCGCTCGAAATGCTCGTTTTCCGCGGCGTCCTCCATCTTTTTGGTGAGTAACCTCTCCGCCTCGTCGTCGCGGCCGGACAAAAACGCCACAGCCTTTTTCAGCTGCGCCGCATATTCCTCGCGGCTGACCAGCCCCTCGCAGGGCGCGGAGCACATCCCGATATGGTAATTCAAACACGCCCGCTTTTTTGTGAGACGTTTCGGGCAGGCGCGGATTTTATATGCGGCGCGGATAATGTCGGCGATGTCATTCACCCTTATCCCGAAAAAATAAGGCCCAAAATATTTCGCCCCGTCGTTTTTTATCTTCCGCGTGATTTCAATCGCGGGAAAATCCTGTTTCATGTCGATTTTGATATACGGGCTGTGTTTGTCGTCCTTCAAAAGGATATTATAGCGCGGCATATATTTGCGCACCAAATTCGCCTCAAGGCTGAACGCGTCCTTTTCCGACAAAGTAAGGATAAATCCGATGTCGCGCACATTGTCGGCCATCGCCTGCACCTTGGCGGGCTTTGGCGAATTGTTAAAATACTGCCGCACGCGGTTTTTAAGCACGACCGCCTTGCCGACATAAATCACCTGCCCCGCGCCGTCGTACATCAAATACACTCCGGGCGAGGCGGGCAAGGCTTTTATTTTTTCCGTTATGCTTGCGGAGATTTCCACGCACATATTTTACTACTAAAACGCAAATTTGTAAAGAGATTTGTCATTCCTCTCTTTATTTTGTCATTCTGAGCGAAGCGAAGAATCTCAACCGTAAAAAAAGCGGTTGAGATTCTTCGCTTCGCTCAGAATGACATTTTATTATTTGACTCACCCCAAATAGTTAACAACCGCGCCGCAACCGTACCGCCAGTATATCCCCCACCGCATATCCGCATCGTACTGAGAGGCGATTCCGTAAATATTGATAGTCTGCCCGTTTGTCCAGTCGCCAAAGGCATAGTAATCCACACGGACGACGCTTGCGGGAATGTCGATACTCGCAATCCCCATGCAATATCGAAAGGCATACGATTCTATCACCTTGACATCGCCCTCAAACGTAACGCTTGTGAGGCTCATACAATTATCAAACGCGGAAGAACCGATAATCTCGACCCCTTTTGGTATTGTGATTTCCTCTATTGCGGAATAAGCGAAGGCGCGAGGACTGATAAACCTAAGCCCACTGTCCTTCTCAAACGTCACGGTCCTAAGGCTTTTACAACCATGAAACGCGCTATCTCCGATAATGACGACGCTCTTAGGTATCACAATCTCCGTTATGCCCAACCAACGAAACGCGAAAGCTCCTATCGTCGTTACATAATCGGGAATGATACTGTTTTTGCTCCCCAGCACCAAAGTCTTTGTGGCGATATGGATAATGCAGTCGCCCTCGCTCTTATACACCTTATTGCCCTTGTCAACAGTCAAATTCTCCAAAGACACGCATCCAATAAAAGTGTTGTACCCTATATTCGTTGTGCCCTTCGGAATATTTACGCTCCTTAGTTTGGTACAGCCCCAAAACGCATAGCTGCCTATTGACGTAACATTGTTAGGAATCGCTATATTTTCAAGGCTTACGCAGTTAGAAAACGCATTGCTGTTTATATACTTAATCGGGCTGTCCTTGTCAAACGTCACGCTGACAAGATTTGCGCAGTTAGAAAACGCATAGTATCCCAAGTATTCCAGCCCGCTGCCCTTTTCAAACGTCACATCTTGTAAGTTTGGACAACCTCTAAACGAGTAATTGCCTATACTGACCACACTTTTGGGGACGGTCACGTTAATTATCGACGTATTGTACATAAACGCTTGATGCTCTATCGCCACAACGGGTATACCGTCGTGCGACGCGGGGATTTCCGCCCTGCCGGTTGTCCCCACATACGCCATTACGCTGTATTCCGTGCCCTCTAAGTTAAGCTTTAAAATCAGCCCGTCCGCCACGTACACAAGCTTGTGGACTTCCTCATAATTGCAGCGCGAACAAATCCTCCCCCAACAGCCGTCTTTGTCGGCGGTCGGCATAGACATGATCCACTCGTCGTTGCCAACAATAGGGAACCACATCCATGAATGCCCATAAGGACCGTAAGTATAACTGTATTCATGCGTAGGGTTGATTTTGCAGCGGTACACAACCTCTCCCGCCTCCGTGCAGGTGGGGTAAGTGTGTGATTCTTGCTTCCACTTACACGTAAAATGGCAGGGATCATTATAAATATCCAATCTCTCGATAAGCTCAAGCGTACCCACGTCATAGCTCGCGATAAACCTGTCGGAAATCGTATAAATCTTGTTTCCTATCCTCGCCCCGCGCTTTATATAAGAGAAAGTATTGTAATAATAATCGTCCCAATCCTCATACATTTGGGTTTGCTCGTCGAAGTTACTCAAAATCCCGCGACAAATCAGCTTATCCTTATCCGACGCGGCGTTAAGATTATACTCGAACACCAAAAGTCCCTGCATCTCCTGTCGATAAGCGCCGCTCCCCTTCATTGTAACCGCAAACGAGAACATATTCCTCCCCGTATCATTTAAAATCGCCTTAGGATTGTTTAACGCTTCGGAATAAGCATACCCGTTCCCGATATATTGCGTGTTGATATTGACCGCGTCCTCGCCCGTGTTGTCGTAAAGCGCGATTTTCATGCCGGCGGCGGGAAGGTTGCGACCAAGGCCCAAAATCACGTCGTCGCTGAGGTATTGCAGGTAATCGTTCACCCCGTCCTCTTTTAGCCCTCTGTTGACCGTGGGGTTTTTTGGATCGGACAAATCTACCTTAAACAGCGGGTCAACCGTAAAAAACGTAACGAAGCTCGCCTCATCCTTGTTAAACCTGACCGAATAAATATTTTCGTTTTCGGCGATGTCGCGGATGCTTCCTATAACTTCAAGGTTGTTGTCCAAAACATGGACGCAGGTATACCGCTCGTTTCTCCACGCGCCGTCTTTATACCCGTAAGAATAAAACCAGCTTACCACCCGCAAATTATTCTTGTATTCGTCCGCCCAGTACCTGTCGTAAACATGCCCGTCGATTTTCTGCGACGCGACATATTTAAGCGAATTAAGGTTGATTTTGACGATTGCCGTGCGGTATGAGTAGGAGTAATTATAGTAATAAAACCCATAGCTGTAATACGGGTCGTAAAAATATGACTCGTCGCCATAAGTGTACTCATAAAGCTGAGAGAAAAAGTACATATTGTCGGCGGAAAAATAGACGACATTCGCCCAGTTCCACCCGCTGACCAGCCCAAGGTGCGCGGCAACATCCATATTAAGGTTGTTAAGGTTTATCGACGCCAAAATCGCGTAGTAGGAATAATTTTCCGTTTCGTATAAGTAAATATTGTCCGTGCTTAATTCCTCGCCGTTGATGTGCGGGAAGTACGAGTCCTCGTTGTAATAATACACGCTGTGGCTGACCGCGACAATCAATTTGTTGCTTATTAAGCGGCTGGTAACAAAGTTGCCTGTAATGCTGTACTGCTTTTGCACCGTCACGCTGCTGCGGTCGCCCAAAGCGTAAATCACAACCATCGTGTGGGTGCGGTACGCCCAGTACGGTACAATATCCATGCCCACGTCGGGACGGGAACCGCCGTAATAGTCGTAAGAGATTTGACTGTATTGTCCGCCGATAACAATCAGTTGGTCGCCGAAAATAAACATTTCGTCGGGATAAAAATTCGTGTATTCCGCCTCGTAGGTCACTTGCAGTTTGTCCTTGACGCTGACAATCAGAAGGCCTGCGCGGGAAAGCGTATAAATAAAGTTGTTGTCGACCTTGATGATGTCGCCCTCGTCCACGCCCTCGTGCTGGACGTTTGTGGTGGCGTAATCGTTGTCGGGCTTTTTGGCACCGGTATTCGGATCGGACGGGGCGTCGTATTCAGGCCTTCCGTCTTCACACTCGGTGTCGCTTTCGTTTTGTTCTCCGTCGTAATAACCGTCGCCACCTCCGCCGCTGGTATCCTTACTCTTTAATAACGCGAAAATCTCGTCGCGCTGGGTACTAACGGGCGGCAGTGCGTTCGCGCTCTCACCGTCCCACGGCTCCTCTATTACAGGCTGTTCGCCGGGGCCACGCCCTCCGCTAAAAAGCGGAAGAAACAAAAGCGTGGCAGTCAGCGTCAAAACCATCACCGCCGCCATCGCGGCCGCAGTAAGCCTCTGCCAGCTTAAAACCCATTTGGACCCGCTCTGCCGTGCTCCCTTCGCCCTTACAGGCTTTACGGGCGCGTAAGTATCCTCCGATGCCCTTTGAACAATCCGCGTTTTCAGTTCCTCGTCCGCCTGAATCTTCTCAAACGTTTCCTTATACCTTTTCATGTCAGGTTTCCTCCAATAAATCCTTTAGTTTTATTCTTATTCTTGACAGCCTTCTGAAGATTGCGTCCTCTTTCTTGCCCAAAAGCCCGGCAGCTTCCTTTGCGCTGTACCCCTCGAAGTAGAACAGATACACGATATCGCGCTCGATGGGCTTTAGCCTGTTTACGCACTCCATCACGTATTCGTCGTTTTGATTCAAGCTGTACTTGTTTGCCGCCGCCTCGAAACTCACGTTCCGCCGTTTTGCCGCTGTCCTGAGTAAGTCCCTGCATTTGTTGATGGCAACGCGTATCAGCCAAGCCTTTAGGTACTGCTCACTCGGGGGAGCGGGCGCGTTAATCAGGGCAAGAAAAACCTCTTGTGTAATTTCCTCGGCGTCCGCGTTGTTTTGGGTATGGTGAAAAGCTATCCGAAGTACCGCACTCGAATACTTTTCCACCGCCGAAACAAACACATCATGGCCGATGACCGTACGCATAATCTCCTTTGTATGGGCTTCTATATATAAATCGTTTTAGAGGCCCCAAACCTGACAAATTTTTTTGTGAAATTTTTGTAAACCCTGCGTGAATGATTTCAAACGACGGTCTTTACGGGTATTTTCGCGCCCGTCTGCGGCTTTTTTCCTAAACGTAGTTCCACTACGTTGTCGTCAAAATGCCTTGACGGACACAAAAATCCCTCGTAAATACCGCATTTTCAATTTATTCGCGCAGGGTTCTTTCTACAATAACGCTAATAAAGGTCGATTTTCATGAAAGATGCCCAAAAAATTCCCCTCCCTCGGAGGGGTGCCCCACGAATGCTTACTTGATATGGGGCGGGGTGGTTTGCAGAGGGACGGCTGAAGTCGGGCAAAATGTTAAACCTAAAACCTGCACCCGCAGTAATTTTGTCTATACAAATTGTATTTTTTACTTAATTCGATAGACTTTTCATAACCACCCCGCTTCTTAAAATCACTCGGCAGATACGCCACCCCCACTTTCCTCTCAACCTCAAATCCAATCCTGTTTATCAATTCCGCGTTTTTGTGCGGACTAAGGATAAGCGTGGTACAAAAAAAATCAAACCCGCCCGCCTTCGCCATATCTGCCACCGCGGACAGCCGTAGATAAAAGCACTTTTCACACCGCTCCCCGCCCTCTTTTAACCCCTCCAAGCCTTTCGCCGCCTCTAAAAACCGCTCGTGTTCCCCCTTATACTTCCCGACAACATAATCCGCTCCATACACCCGACAAAGCCGCCGCAAATTTTCTTCGCGCAGGCAAAACTCCTCATACGGCATAATATTTGGGTTAAAAAAATAGGCGGTAACCTCCGCCCCCGCCTCCATCAGCCGCTCCAAACAAGGCCCAGCGCACGGCGCGCAGCAAGCGTGCAGCAACACCCTTTTGCTTTTCGCCCCTGCCAAAGTTTCCTCAAATATTTTGTCGAAATCAGTTCTGATGGCTGTTCTCCTTATCCCCGTTTGTTATGGGATAAAATTATGTTGGTATCACGTTGTTTTCCTTTTGCTTACTTTTTCTAAAAGTAAGTCGCTCCCACCCCATAAAATCTTTGGATTTTATGGGGACCCCTGGCGAGGGGGGTTCCAAGGGGGGAACCGTAGCCGAAAGTGTTCTCCCCTTGGTGCTCATTTCCCACCCCAAAAATCTTGATTTTTGGGGACCCCGGGGTTACTTTTGGAGCATTCCAAAAGTAA
>WRDI01000032.1 GCA_009783515.1 Bacillota bacterium
GCCACAATAGCGCAGTCCGGCTCCTTGGTGTGCGTGCATTTGTGGTACCGGCACTCCCCACGCAAATACTCAAATTCGGGGTAATACAATTCCAATTCCTCGCTTTTTACGCCGTGAAAATCCAAGAGGCTGAAGCCCGGCGTGTCCGCCAAAAGCCCGCCGCAAACGTCGTATAATTCGACGGAGGTGGTGGTGTTTCTTCCGCGGTCGATAGCCGACAGCTCCCCCACCCTTATGCCGCCCGTTTTTTTGCCGCCAAACATCGCCTCGCTTTGCTGCCCATCCGCGCCACTCACCGTGGTGTTCGCCATGTTCACCGCAAAAAAATTCGCCTTTTCGCCGCCCAATATGCCCTTGTCTTGCTTTTTCTCAAAATCACGCTCCCTCTCCAAAGTCCCAAAAATTGCGTTGACAATCGAGGACTTGCCCACCGCCGACTGCCCCGCAAGCGCGGTCAGCTTCCCACCCAAAAGCGCAGTAATCTCGTCCACCTCGCCGTCGGTCGCGGAGGAGGAAATCACGGTCATGTCGGCGTACTGACTCCGCACCCCGCCCTCGAAAGCCCCGTCGTTTATGTCCGATTTATTAATGCAAATCACCGCCTCGATGCCGCACCTTAGGCAGTTGACAATCGCCTTGTCAAGCAAAAAATAATCGGGGACTGGCACGCTGCAAATCACAAACAGCACCTGATCGACATTGGCGACGGCGGGACGGATTAACCTATTTTTGCGCTCCATTACCTCTTGTATCACGCCACTCTCAATTTTCGCGTAGTCCCCCGCCAAAATCTCGCCCTTTTTATTCTTACTGCGGGCGCGGCACAAAACCCGCCCCGCACTCGTTTGGGCGACAAATATGTCCGAATCGACCTTTATTATCCTGTAAAATTCCTTTTGCAAACAACGCTCCTTACTTTGTATTGCTCTTGACTTTAGTTCGGACATATGCAGTGAAGCCTAAACTTATTCAGTAGTTTTCGCAGGTTGTTTTGTAGGGACTTTTTTATTTATTTTTTTGTTTTTTCTGCCGCAATGATTTCATATGTCACAGAATTAAACATAATCAATTCATTTTCTTTGTAAACACATATGTATTCTCCACCCTTAATACAGCTGCTTATTCCACCCTTGTTAACGATTCTATCTGCATTCATTATTTTATCCGCACAATAGGCTATAAGGTTATCATTTTCAGCTAAATTAAGAACTTTCTTTATTTTTTTCTCACTACGAGGCAATACAAACAATTTGTCAATATTCTTTTTTATATTCCTGTTTTGATTTTCTTCAAAGCTCATAAGAATTCCAGTAAGTATTTCTTTTGCCTTTTCAAAAAACTCATAAACTACAAATATTTTTAGATTCTCAAGTCTTAACCCGAAATACGAACGTACCCCGTTTCCTACCGGAATATCCGAATAAGGAATGTTTTCTTCTTCCAAAACACCCTTAAACATTTCGCCAAACATTAAATCAACCTCAACTAAAAAACAGTAATCATTTTTCTCAGGATTTCTTAAGCCTTTTTTGCGACAAAATCGGCAGGAATCCTGTTCGTTAAGCACATGACAATTTTCACAATAAAAAAACATTTTACTCTCCTTATTTTTATTTTTTTACATACCTACATAGTTCAAGTTTTATGTGTTTTGACGGTCTTTATGACAAACAAACTTATTCCTCAGCTGCCCGCAAGCGCCACTCGCCTCCGCTCCCGAACTTTTGCGCAAAGTCGCGCTGACGCCCAAATCTTTCAACCACTTTAAAAACCGTCCCGCCTGCTGACTTGACGCGGGGGCAAGCGCGCTTTCTTTGACGTAATTAAGGGGGATAAGGTTGACGTGCGCGGACATACCCCTCAGCAAGTCCTTCAGCCTTTTGGCGTCAAAAAAGCTGACGTTAGCGTCCTTTATACAGATGTATTCTATTATAACACGCCGCGACGTTTTTTCAAAGTAATATTTGGCGGCCTCCAAAACTTCGTGCAAGGCAAAGCTTTTGGCGACGGGCATAATCCCACGTCGCGCCTCGTCCGTGGTGGCGTGTAACGAAATCGAGAGGGTGACGCTGAACCCCTCGTCGGCAAGGCGGCGAATTTTATCGGGTAAGCCGCAGGTTGAAAGCGATATTCCGCGCTGACTCAAATTAAGTCCGTTTGTGTCGCAAAGAAGCTTGATTGCCTTTGTTGTCGCGTCGTAGTTGTCAAGCGGTTCGCCGCTGCCCATAAACACGACCTTGGAAATCGCGCGAGCGTCGTTTTTGTTAGTTTTATTCAGGTCACCCCCCGTCCCGCCTTTGTCACCGTCTCCCCTTTCGTTTGTCCTGCCTACCCCACCGTTTGCTTCATGGGAAAATCTTTTGTTGGCGGCGATAACCTGCCCGTAAATCTCGCCCGCCGACAGGTTGCGGACAAGCCCGCCAATGCCCGACGCGCAAAACGCGCATTTCATCCGGCAGCCGACCTGAGTGGACACGCACAAGGTGTTGCCGTAAGCGTGCGGCATATAAATCCCCTCGACCGCGTTAGAATCCCACAGCTTGTACAACAATTTGACCGAGCCGTCCTTTGCCGCCACTTCCTTAATAATTTCCGCCGCCGCGTCGCCAAAGCCTTCGCTCGTCGCAAATTCATTATTCGAGCCGTTTGCAAGGCTTGTCCTACTTTCCCCTCCACTCTTTAACTTTTGGCGGATTTTTAGCGGAATGTCCGACATCTCGCCGTAAGTCGCCCCTAAAGAAACCCACTTGAAAAGCTGCCTTGCCCGATACTTAGGCGTACCCGCAAGCAAAGCCTCCATTTCCTCAATATTCAAATCAGCAAGCAGTTTCATGTGTTTCTCTACGTTCCTCTAAATGTTGTTTCTTTATGTGCCGGCGGCTTGTCGCAGGGTGTGGCGCCACCGACGCACCGTGTTATTGCACGTTTCGACCCATTAAAACCACCCCGCTCCATATCGGAGAAGTATTCGTGGGGCACCCCTCCAAGGGAGGGGAATTTTGAGCGGACATTTTTTAATTGAATTTGACCTTCACCCCGCATTGCGCATTGAGCATTGTGCATTGTTTTAGGTGCTATGTCTGACATAGGCAGTGGGTTTTTCGACCTCTCTTCGACCTCTCTTTGATTTTTTCGCCATTCTTAACCCAATCGCCCCCTACTCCACCTTTCTGAACCTTGCTATAAAAAAGAAATCCGAGCCGTACTTTGTGGGGTACAAATTAACCATTCCCTCGTTCTCCTCTATGTCTTCGTCCCTGATCGGACACAACTCAAACCCCCGATTTAACGCCAAAAATCTTTCGGCGACGTCCTCGTTTTCTTCCCGAAATACCGTGCAGGTAGAGTAACAAAGCACTCCGCCCGCCTTCACATAATTCGCCGCGCCATTCAAAATATCATACTGAAGTTTAGCTAACTCCGTGATATTGCTTTCGCGCTTGTTAAGCAAAATATCCGGCTTTGTTTTTATCCCCAGCCCGCTGCAAGGCACGTCGCATATCACCAAATCGAACCTGTTAAGCCACTGCGGGATAATGCAGGTGGCGTCCTCGCAGGCGTATTCCAGCTTCGCGCCCATTCTTACCGCGTATTTTTTTATCAGCTCCACGCGGTGCGGCAGCACGTCGCAACAGGTCACCTTTGCTTTTGGTCGCAGCTCTTTTAAGTAAATCGCCTTACCGCCGGGGGCGGAACACACGTCCAAAACCGACTCGAACTCCTCCCCCGAAAGGTATGCCTTAACCGCTAGCATGGATGCCAATGACTGGAAAGTGAACTCGTCCGCGCCTAAGGCTGCTATCGCGCTTCCGTCGGCAAGATACCCGAGGGCGGTTTTTTGAACGCCTCTTTTTTCCCCTTCGTCCGGTCGGACGGAATTTGATTGAACGGCATTCAATTGCGTTATATCCGGTTTTACAACGTTTGATCGAACAGGATTCGTAGATACTGTATTCAAAACCGCTTCATAAAATGTGTCGTCCGGGCGGATATTTTGCACAAACCCTTTGCCGTTTTCCTCTCCTCTCTGCACGGATGCCCGTATTTGCGATCCGAAGTATTGCGCCTCTGAGTACAGCTTTTTCTCGAACTCCCCTTCCGAAATTTTATTCGCGTTCCTCCTGATATGCCGCATGGGCTCGCCCGTCCGCTCTAAGGTCGCTACGATAAAATCCTTGTCGTACCGCTTCAATAATTTGTTTACCACCCACTGCGGATAGCTCAGATGCGCCGATAAATTATCCCTTGGTACAATAATTTCCGTGCTTTTTCGCAAAACGGCGTTGATAAACCCCGACACCCCGGATTTGCCCACCGCCTTGGCAAGGTCGACGATTCGGTTTACAGCGGCATAGTCGGGCATAGCCATACAGCGCAGCATATACAAACCCATTTTAAGCATTACAGCAACGGATTTTTGCGGCAATTTGTCGCACAGTTTCTTTATGATATAATCGAATTGTACGCTTTTTTCGATGGTGCCGTAAACCAAGCGGGTGATGTAGGCGCGCCCAGCGGGAGAGAGGTCGCTTGCCCCTAACGCAATCATAGAATAACTGCCGTTTAAAAAGACCTCGCACAACAGTTTGTAACAAATTTTATCGTCGTTGTCCTTTGCGGCGTTACCCAAAACGCGCCCTCCCTTTTTATTGGTTTATTTAAACAATTACGGCGAATTTAAAATAAAATTGACCGTCACTATTCACCGTAGTTGTACACCGTGCGCTAAAAACGGGTACTATGTCAGACATAGACAGGTGGTTTTTGCGCTTACAATAAATATTTTTGTAATTTTTACGCCGCAAATTCATTTTACTTCAGCCCTCGCATAAAGTCCTCGCCCGTCATGCTTTTGCCGCCCGCTGGGGTCAAAACGAGAATTTCCAACGCGCCTTTGCCGCACTTGATAATCAGGCGGCAGCCGGGCAATATCTCGCCGAGCTTACAATGACAAGCTAAATCAACCTGTTCTTTTGTATTATTTATATCGGAAAAATGCGGCAAATATTCATTTATTACCGCCGCCTTTGTTATTTTGACAAGGCGGCCACTTATACCTGCCGAGCCGCCAAGAGCGCGAATTTGGTTGTTGATTTTTTCGGCGGACTCACACCAATCGATTACGCTCATAAACCCTGTAATTTTGCCGCAGTAAGTCGCCTCTTTTTCGTCCTGCGGGGTGAAAACCGCCGTTCCGCGTTCTATTTGGTCCAAAGTATTTAACAGTAAGTCCGCGCCCATTACGGACAGCCTTTGTGTCAGTTCCGCCGCATTTTCGTCGTCGTCAATAGTGGTGGATTCTTGCAAAATTATTTCGCCGCTATCGAGGGCAAGCCGCGTCTGCATTATGGTCAAGCCCGCAGTTTTATCCCCGTTTAGTATGGCGTGGTGGACGGGCGAGCTGCCGCGATACAAAGGCAAAAGCGAGGCGTGGATATTTATTACTCCGAATTTGGGAATATCCAAAACCTCTTGGCTTAGTATTTGTCCGTATGCGGCGGTGACGAATATGTCGGCGTTTAGTTTTTTTAAGGGTTCTACCCCGTCCTTTTTGACAGAATCAAATTGTAGCACATTTAATCCCAGTTTTTCGGCGGCCGCCTTGACGGGCGTGGGCAAAAGCCCCCCCTTGCGGTCTTTCGCACGGTCGGGCTGTGACACCACAGCAAGTATTTTATGCCGCGAAAGATTAAGCGCGTATAATGCGGGCAGTGCGAATGTTGGAGTGCCGAAAAAAACTATGTTCATTCAAGAATTCCTTTGTCTATAAAATTTTACGCTATATCGCGGGATTTAAGCCGCCGAAGATTAGGCTTTCCGGGGTCCCCAAAAAATCAAGATTTTTTGGGGTGGAGTAGGGCAACAGGCGCGAAGGCGGCGAGGGCGCGTACTCAAATGTACGTAACCGAGCCGCCGGCCAAGCCGAAAACCGCTTGCGATTTGCTAACTTTGCGACAGCAAAGTTTAGAGAGGCGAGGGCGCACACAGCCCGTATACTCCGCTTCGCTCCGTGCTTCGCAGCAAGCCTAATCTGCGGCGGCGACCATCCTATCCGTATACAAAATCCCGTCGAGGTGGTCGATTTCGTGGCAAAAAATCACCGCGAAAAAGTCCTTAACCTCCACTTGCCGCCGCACCCCCTCGCGGTCAAAATAGGAAACGATGATTTCACTGGGGCGCTTGACCTTTCCGTGTGCGTTCGGAATGCTAAGGCACCCTTCGCTTACGATTTGTTCGCCCTCGGTTTTTTCTATCACGGGGTTGATAAGCTCGAAATATTCCACGCCGTCCAACGATTTTAATACCGCGACGCGCTTAAGCACCCCCACCTGCGGCGCGGCAAGACCCACGCCGTCCTCAAAAAGCATGGTGTCACGTAGGTCATTTAACAGCGACCAAAGCCGCTCGTCAAAGGCGGTAACCTCGCGGCATACCTCGCGCAAGGGCGGCTCGTTATTCTTTAACACGTTTCTTATCGCCATTTGGGTATTCCTTTATAATGCTCAATGCGCAATTAATAATGCTCAATGCGCAATGCTCAATGCTCAATGACGGTCGAGTTTTTTGAGCGTATCAATGCTTAATAATCTTGGTATATTACTTAAATTTGCCCTTCATTGAGCATTGAACATTGAGCATTGCGCATTCAATTAAGATTATTCGGATTTATCTCCACAAACACGCTCACGCCCCGCACCCGCTCCGCATTTACAAGATTATACACTTTTTTAAGGATTTCGTCAAAGGATTCTTTAACCCTGCACAAAACCTGCATTCGAACCAAATCCTTGACCTTTTTCACCGGCGAAAACATATACGACAGGTACAAAAAGCACCCCTTGTGCTCCCGCTCAATCGAGAGCAACCCTTCGTATATAGTTTTCAATCGAACCGCCGTCTTTTGCCCGTCCTCACCCGTCACTAAGACTCGTAAAATGTCGGCAAACGGCGGGAAGCCGGTCACCTCGCGTAAGTTAATCTCCTTTTTATAAAACCCACGGTAGTCCGCACCCACGGCGAAACGGTACACATAATGTGAAGGGGAATAAGTCTGAAGCACGACAAAGCCCTCCTTGTCCGCCCGTCCCGCCCGTCCCGCCGCCTGCGTGATAAGTGAAAAGGTGCGCTCTGCCGCCTTATAATCCGAAAAGTGGAGGCTTACGTCCGCGTCCAAAATCCCCACCAAAGTAACGGCGGGAAAGTCGTGACCCTTGGCAATCATCTGCGTCCCCACCAAAATATCCGCCTCATAATCCTTAAACTTGCTCAAAATCATGGCGTGCGCATCCTTGGTCTGCGTGGTGTCGTTGTCCATACGCAGCACTCGCGCAGTCGGAAAAATTTCGGACAGCTTTTCCACCACCTGTTGAGTCCCCAGAAACCCTCGCCGAAAATGCTGTGAAGAACACTTTGGGCAAACGTCCGGCACGCCGTACCTCATGCCGCAATAATGGCATTTCAGCGCGTTGTCGTCTTTATGATACACCAAGGACACGTCACAACGTTCGCACCCCACCACGTACCCACACGCCATACACCGCAAAAACGAGGAGTACCCGCGGCGGTTTATAAACAGCATCGCCTGATTTTTTTTTTCCAAACAATCGGACAGCGCGGCATATAATTCGGCGGAAAAAATAGAGTTGTTGCCGCTGTAAAGCTCGTTGCACATGTTGACGATTTTGACCTTGGGCATGGCGTTGTTGATACGGTTATTCATCTCGATTAAGGTACACGCCCCCGTGTCTGTCTTGTGGTAGGTCTCGACGGCGGGGGTCGCGCTACCCAAAACTAACGGGCAACCGTTGTGCTTTGCCCTAAACTCAGCTACCTCGCTTGTTATGTAACGCGGATTACTTTCGGAGTTATAGCTTTGGTCGTGTTCCTCGTCGATTATTATTATCCCCAAGTTTGTGAGCGGGGCAAAAATCGCGGAGCGGGCACCCACCGCCACCAACGCCTGACCGGTAAGCAGGCGCATCCATTCGTCAAAACGTTCGCCATCCGTTAATCCCGAATGCAAAATGGCGACAGAATCCCCAAACCTACTTTTAAAACGTGCGAAGATCTGTGGCGTAAGTGCAATTTCGGGCACAAGCATTATAGCGGTTTTGCCTTTTTTAAGCATGGCAGAAATGCAGTTCATATAAACCTCGGTTTTGCCGCTGCCCGTAACGCCATGAATTAGGTAGGTTTTGGAGAGTGCGTCGTAGGGCGCGGCGCCCTCGGCGCGCCGTGTCGTAGGGCGGGAGCAAGCTC
This sequence comes from Bacillota bacterium, assembly GCA_009783515.1. Taxonomy (GTDB): domain Bacteria; phylum Bacillota; class Clostridia; order Christensenellales; family Pumilibacteraceae; genus WRAF01. The sequence continues at coordinate 8,260 of WRDI01000032.1, forward strand.
CCGCCGCACCGTCGATGAGAGTGGAGAGTGGAGAGTGGAGAGTGGAGTAAAGATTAGGGTTTAATGTAAGGTCGGGCGAAGCAAAATTCCCCTCCCCGCGGGTGGCCCACGAACACTCCCCTGACGCGGGGCGGGGTGGCGGGGCGGGGTGGCTGAAGCCTGGCGAAGGATTGCTTGTTTTTTTCGCCGAACTCCACTCCCCGATTTCGCCCGTAATAATCTGCATGGCGTTTAACTGCTCAGCCGTCATAACATGCCCTTTTGCCGTCTCACAAAAAGCGGAAAAAGGAATCCGCTCCACCTTGCGCGGCGACTGAACAACAACCCCCCGCGTCGTGAGGTTTTTAAGCGCGGAAACGGAATAGTTTTTATTTATTTCAGAAACAAATTCCCCGCCAGACGTCAATAAATAGTCGTACAGCTCCCGTTGCGCCAAAGCGGCGGGCTTAATAATCGCGTCCACGTCCCCCGTGATAAATTCGGGATTTAACTGTGCAAAAAGCCGCGTCAGTTCCTTAACTCTCCCCCCCCTCATCTGCGCGGGGATAAAAAGCCGCAGCGCGTCCGCCATACGCAGATTGTAACGGGCGCGCAAAAAATCGGCGAGCAAGAACATTTCGTCGCCGATTACGGGGATTTTATCCAAAACACTTTCAATTTCTTTTATTTTTGCGACGTCAAAATCGGTGGTTTCTGACAAATCAATGACATATCCCTCTACCTTACGCCCGCCGAAAGGAACCAAAACGCGCTGCCCTTTTTTTAACCCTTCGGGGGCAAAGTAGTCGAATATACGGTCGGTTTCTCCGCTGGAAATATCAACGATAACCCTCGCGAACATAGTCTATATCCTCAAATCGAAGCATCGAATAATTTGCCTGCAAAGGTTAATTTGCGCAGTTCCTTGCGCGTTCATATGGGTTGTTTCGAATGTGTTTTTCATTGTTCCTCTACCACTGATTCGCCCAAAATAATCTTTGGCATAGTCAAAAGGCAATGTGTCCAACGTTTATAAAACCTTTCAAGAGCCGGCTTGCATAAATTTGCGTGTGACTGCGCGTCCTTAAGTTTCCAGTATAATACATACGTTATTTTATCCGTAACCCGCGTCAGCCTGACCGGAAGTTCCCCGTTTTTAACCGCCTCGAAATCCTTTTGCCTGTGCGTTCTCTTAATATAGTTTACTTCAATTACGCCTTCTTGCGCCCTGTAGAATTCGGCTACTTCCTTCATGAGTTCTTCTATTTCTGATTCTTTTGTCGGTTTTGCCTCGTAAATACAAACTTCATAAAACATAGTTTTGTTTCCTTTGTTGTTCTCAAGCTTTGTCCATTACCTGCATTTTGTCTAATATAATTTCCGCAAGTTCCTTTTTGGTCGTAAGGGGGACTTGCATGGTTTCTTTATTAGTGATAATTGTGACGATATTTGTGTCACAATCAAAGCCCGCGCCCTCTTTGGTCACGTCGTTGGCCACCACCATGTCCGCGTTTTTGATTTTCAGCTTCTTTTGGGCGTTTTCAATCAAATTTTCCGTCTCGGCGGCAAAAATTACAAGCTTTGTCGCCCCCTTGTTTTTTCCTACTGCCGTCGCAATATCGGGGTTTTTCTTAAATTGCAGAGTTAAATTCTCTTGCTTGATTTTTTGAGAGGAGGGCGCGGATAATTTATAGTCGCAGGGCGCCGCCGCCATAATTATATAGTCGGCCTCCCTGTTTTGCATAACCGCATCAAACATTTCTTCCGTTGTGCGCACGTTTACTACATCATACAACCCACTCATTGCCACGCTTATAAACCCCGCGATAAGGGTTACGCTTGCTCCCCTCGCCGCCGCCGCCTCCGCGATTGCCACCCCCATTTTGCCACTGCTGCGGTTGGTGATAAATCGCACGGGGTCTATGTCCTCGCGGGTCGAGCCCGCCGTCACCACCACCCTTTTGCCCGTAAAATCGCGCTTTGGGTATAAAATCTCTACGATTTTTTCCATGATTGTCTCAACTGGCGCAAGCCGACCCCGTCCGACGTCCCCGCAGGCAAGCAGCCCGCACTCCCCCTCTACAAACAAAAATCTGCGCTCTTTCAGCGTCTTTTCGTTGGCTTGATACGCCGCGCTGTTTAACATATTCGTGTTCATGGCGGGGGCAATCAAAACGGGTTTGACCGTCGCCATAATCACGGTGGTCAAAAAATCGTCCGCAATGCCGTTTGCAATCTTGCCGATGGCGTTGGCGGTGCAGGGCGCGATTACAAACAAATCCGCCTTTTTGGCAAGCGAGATATGCTCGACCTCGGCGGCGCGGCTTTTGCCAAACATATCGACAAAAACTCTGTTCCCCGACAAGGTTTCAAAGGTCAAGGGCGCGACAAAGCGGCAAGCGTTTTCCGTCATCACGACATGAACGTCCGTCCCCATTTTTTTTAGGCGCGAAACAAGTTCGCAGGCCTTATATGCCGCGATACCTCCGCTGACGCACACAGCAATCGTTTTTCCGTTTAGTATCATTTTTCTATCTCTTTTCAATCGTTAATACTAAGCAGTGGTGAATTTGGAAATAAATTTCGAACGAATTTTCGAGTGGAAAATTGTCAAAAAGCGCAACACGTAGCAGCGCTACGTGCGAGCATTTTAGGCAAAGCGCGCTTTGCCGTTGACAGTTTTACACCGAAAAGACGCCGAAAAAATTTTCAAATTAACCACTGCTTAGTATTAGTTTTCATATCCGACCATAATCTTGCCGCCTTGCAGCTCGCGAGCGGCGCAGGTAATGGCGGACTCGGCGTTTTCGGCGAGCATCTCCGACTTTTTATTAATCAAAAACCGCGCGCGCTTTGTAAGTAAACACACCAAGGCGTACTTACAGCCTACTTTATCGACAAGCTTGTCGATAGGGGGATCGATCATCATAATAGTTTATTCTCCTATATACAATTTGTATTGTTTTAATGCGCAATACTCCGTGTTCACTGACCACTGAATCATTCCGCCAAAATTCCTTCAATCCTCTCCGTATTCCGTCTTATGCGGCTCTTTTCCGCGTGGATTATCGCCTCCACCCGCATAACAGTGTCCTCGATTTTATCGTTAAACACTATGTAGTCAAACATCTGGTACTGCATAAGCTCTACGCGCGCACCCGTAAGCCGCGTCTTTAAGCTCGCCTCGCTTTCAGTCCCCCGTCCACGCAATCTTGCCTCCAAAGTTTTGAAATCGGGCGTCATAATAAAAATTAAAATGCTTTCGCTGTACTTCGCTTTGATTTGCCGCGCCCCCGCAACGTCAATCTCAAACATCACGTCGTACCCGCTCGCAAGCGTCTCCATCACCGCCGCCTTGGGGGTGCCGTAGTAATTGTCGAACACCGACGCGGTCTCTAAAAACTCGCCGTGCGCAATCATTTGCTGATACTGCGCCAAGGTGCGGTAATAGTAGTTTACCCCTTCTACCTCGCCCTCGCGCGGGAGGCGCGTGGTGACGGAAATAGACCGCCTGATTTGCGGCATACACGCCAATACGGCGTCATGCACCGTCCCTTTTCCGGCTCCCGAAGGGCCGCAGATTACGATTAGTAAGCCTTTATTCATGGTAATATCCTCTTTTCAATGCTCAATGCTCAATGCTCAATGGCGGTAATGTTTTTCTGAGCGTACAATTTTTACTGTTCAAGGCACATTTCTTATGGTAAGCCTTCATTAAGCATCCAATAATTGCGTATTGCAAAATAATTTTACAACGTAATTGAGCATTGCGCATTGTGCATTGAGCATTATTCTACGTTTCTCACCTGTTCCCGTATCTTCTCCAAAACATTCTTCATCTCCACCACATGGCCGGTAATAGTCAAATCATTGCTCTTACTGCCCAAGGTATTGATTTCCCTCCCGATCTCCTGACAAATAAAGTCTAACTTACGCCCCGCGGGCTCCTCACTGTCTAACGCGGTTAAAAATTGTCCGATATGGCTTGTTAGACGTTGCAATTCTTCGTTTATGTCCGACTTATCCGCAAAAAACGCCACCTCATTTATTAACCGTGCCTCATCCAGCATGACTGAGTCTAAAATCTCGGTAATCCGCGCAGATAGTTTTGCCCTGTATTCCTCCGCTATCGTCCGCGACATAGCCGCGACCGCCGCCACCCGCTTTGATAATTCATCGATAAGCCGCCGAAAATCCTCGCATATCGCTTCACCTTCGACCGTCCGCATTGTGTCCAAAGTGGTCAACGCGCCCTCCGCAGCCAAAGCGGTAAGCCGCAAAACCAACTCCGGGTCGTCCTTTTTTGCCCCCGTAACAATCAAATCCTGCTTGATAAGCGCGGTAAAGGTCAAATCGTTTGGCACTCCTGTCTCGCTTTCCACCCGTTGTGCCAGCTCAAAATACTTTCTGATTGCCGACAAATCGGCGTCCAAGCCCTCCTCTTTATCCGCGGTAAAGCTGAAAAACACGTCCACCGTGCCGCGCTTTACGATTTTTGGGATAACACCGCGCAGGTATTCCTCGCACGAGAGGTGGCTTTTAGGCAGCTTGATATTAAGGTCGAGAAAACGCCCGTTGACCGCGCGAATCTCTATTGCGACCTCCGTTAGCCCCTCCGCCGCCGCCCCCTTGCCGTAACCGGTCATACTTTTCATACGTACGCACTTCTCCTTGCGGGACTTTTGCCCCAACACGGACAAAATCTCACCTCTTACATAATGCCAAGTAATTATAACACAACCTAGCCAGTTTTTTCAACTGTTTGAATAAGTATTTTTAAACAAGCCCATAAAATTTTCGAACGAATCGGCTAAGTCCCGCGGTTCTTCGTCCGTCAGAAAGTGTTTTCTCCGACAATTGACCAAAAAGCCCTGCCGTATGCCCTATCCGCAGGTGTGACTTTGGTCCTGTGCTGCGTTTTCACCCCAATCAGCACCGTGTGGTCCGTCGATTTTTACACTGTCCGCAACGTAATCGCAGGCGGGCAAAGCACAGCACGCAAAGAAAAACCAAAAGTGCCAAAAACTCACATAAATTCTTCATTTATCGCTTCATGTACGCTCGCCTATTTGTCTGCAAAATGATTATACCTTTTGCGAGGCGTTATATCAATCTTTCACTAATCTTTCATTTTATTTCGTCTTTTCAATAAATACGCTCATGCGGAAATATTTTTGATGTGATATAATAAATCGGTCTGAAACGGACGCAAAAATAAACAAAAATCAAAAAAAAACAATAAGAGGTTTTTTACCATGAAAAAGAGAAACGTAATCATCATAGGCGCGGCGGGACGCGACTTCCACAACTTTAACACCTTTTTTAGGGGTAACGAGGCGTACAACGTCGTCGCCTTTACCGCGGCGCAGATTCCCGACATTTCGGGCCGCAAATACCCCGCTTCACTGGCAGGTAAACTGTACCCCGCAGGCATTCCTATATACGAGCAGCGTGAATTGGAAGAATTAATCAAGAAATTAGACGTTGACGAGTGCGTGTTCTCGTACAGCGACGTCCCCTACCCCGTCGTCATGGCGTTATCCGCAAAGGTCAACGCAGCGGGCGC
>WRDI01000033.1 GCA_009783515.1 Bacillota bacterium
AATCAAAGGATAAGGTATGAGCGAAAACTTCGATACTCGCCAAACTTGAGTTGACGTCGGCTCTGACCTCTATCTTGTTTGCCCCCGGCTTAGCGAGGCTTATTACGGCAAAATTTACGCCCTCCGCCTCGCACAAATATTCGTCGTTTAGCCATACCTCATAAGCCGTCGCGCCTGTCACGTAATTCCAAGAAACAATATTCTGATAGTACGAGAGCCCCGTCATGGAAACGCCGACCGCAATCGGATCGCTCCACAGCGAGTCGGTTACTCCCGTGCCTCTCGCCCTTATGCTTATAACGTCGTTTAGGTTGGCGGGCAATTCATAGTCTTCGGTCAGTTCAACAGGATTGTCGTTTCCGATTTTTATGTCATAGACTGTCGCGCCAGTTACGGGTGTCCACTCGACAAATTGCCCGCTGATGCCTGTAATCAGAGGAGTGGAGAGGTTTGTTTTGGTATAAGGATACTGGCTCGGCAGAGGAGAATTCCAGCCCTTCGTTGCGGGTGTAACCTTCACCATCATATCGCCGCGGGCGTATTCCTTAAGCGAAACGCTTGTCTTGCCGCCGTTATCAAATTGATGAGGCTTCCCGTCGTCAATGCCTACAATATAATTTGTAGCGTTTGGCACCGCGTCCCATGACAAAATTTGATTAGCACTGTCAAAAGACCATCGGACAATCTGAGACAAATCGCGGCTGTGTATAAATTTCTTTGACACAGAGGGAGCGAATCCGTTTGCCTCCGCCCTAACGGTAAATTCTATCCCGCCTTCCCGCATTGAACAATTCGCAAAGTTATAGTAAGTAGATGTCCCATTGTTAAAAGGGTCGTGGTTGTGCAGAATGTCTCCGCACTTGATATATACGAGGTATTTCGTCGCGTTTTTAACGGGATTGTATATCAGCAACGAAGGCTCCACAACATTAAAGAGCGAAACCCTTGCCAGCGCCTTGTTTCTATAGTATATCGTGGTGATAATCGAACCGGCGCCAACCGTAATAATATAATCGCCCGCGGCACGATCCGAAAAGGCGAAATTATATGTAGCCAACCCCACCGACGCGCCTTCCGAAAATCCGTTTGGACCGGTTATATCAACCCTGTACGTACCCACGCCTAAAATTCCGCTCCATTCTATGCCGGTCTCGTTAATCCTTACTATGGGAGTGGAGTTAGCGGTCGCAGCAGTCAGCCAAAGAGCATAAAGCGTGGTGCTTTCCTCAAATACCGTAGATAAATAGGATACTGAAGGCAAATCAGCTTCTGCCGTAGTCACAAGAGGATAGGACAGCATGTTTTTGTTTTCGTACATGCTTACCCACCAACCCTTGAACACATAGCCGTCGCGGATAGGCTCGGGAGCACTGTGCAGCTTACCGCCGATCGTTTTAGCGGACGTGACCGCCGGTGCGTCGGGGTAGTTTAAGTCAAAACCGATAAGAAACTCGTTTTGTCCGGGAATCGGCTCGACCCATTTGGCAAAAAGCTCTATATCGGCAGTTACAGGCGTACCGAACATAAAAGGAGTCGAAAGTGTGTTATCCGTGTACCAACCGTAAAAAACCGATGTGCCGCGCGTCGGGTCAAGGCGAGGCTTTGAAATAGTGCGCCCGTTTAATACGGGAATAGGATCCACGTCCGTACCTCCGTTGCTGTTAAACGAAACAGTATAAATGATCCTTTCGACAAACCGCATATTCTTATAGATTATGACGCGATCGCTGTAAGTCGCCGTGATAGCGGGTTCCTGTTCTATATCCTTGAGCTTGTTCGGCACAAGGGTCAGCACCCCATCTTCCAACGTATATTCGCCGGATTTGGTTGTTTCTAACAGAAGCGTAAATTTATTGCCGCTGTTTAAAGTAATCCGATACTCATCCGTCTCGGCGTCATAAAAATACTCGCCCGTTTCGGGCCCTTCCGATAATTCCTGCGGCGGCTTGGCGCAAGCGATAATCGATAAACAAATCATAGCCGAAATCAGCAGGACAAAGAGTAAACGTTTCTTTTTCATAAAAACCTCCGAATATTAATTTTCGCCCATTACACTTAGTATTTATAAATATTATCACATAAAATACGGTTTGTCAAGCACTATTTATATAAATTATTTATGGAGTTATATTCATATTAGTGAATATTTTATTTTCGCGATAAATGACGAAAAGCGTGGTTTTTTGCTTGACTTTTTGAACTAAGATTATGTATTATACTATAACTGTAAGGGTTTCGGTGAAATATCATGAAGGATTTGGAATTTTTTGTAAAATTTAACGGCCTTGTTCAGGCGTACATCGCATTATGCAACCACAATTTTATCAAGCTTTTGTTTGATAAATCGGAGTTTTCGATCGGCGAAAGACTTATCACAAAAAATATTTACTCCTACGGCGCTATAAACATGACCGCGCTCGCCAAAGATACGGGCATCACGGCTCCGCTTTTGCGCAAATCAATCATCAGCTTGTATAAAAAAAATATAATAAAACGAACCCGCGGCAAAAGCGACCAGCGCGCCATATTTATCGAGCTGACGGAGAACGGATACGCAAAAGTATCCGAACTATTTGAACAAAAGGCGTGTCTGCTTGAAGAAAAAATAAAAAATATAGTCGGCGACGGTGAAATGTCTTTATATAAAAAAAAGCTTATATTTTTTGTGGATACTCTTGAATGCTATATCGAATATTACGGGCTGTTTATCAGAGAACGCAAAAAAGAGTTAGAAAATCTGAATTTATACGAGCTTTTCAGTCGTGGCGGCGAAAGCCTGAATTCTATTACTAACTACCTCAATACGCCAAAATCGAAATTAAGGGACGAGTTAAGCGCTTCAATCAGCATCCAACGCAGTATAATTATGTTCCTATACAAAAATGATTCCGCAATCAGCGTTTCTGATTTGGGGCGCGTATTCGGTCTTAATCCAAAGCATATAAGCAAAATATTGAATTCACTCGAAAGCGAAGGCAACTTAGAAAAATCTCAAAACGATAACGACTGGCGCGTCCGCAACGTCAAATTATCCAAAAAAACACGGGAAAACATATCGGAAGGCAATCTACAGTTTATAAAACTGCAACATACTACGTATTCGGCCGCATTTACAGATGACGAATTGGATACATTCTGTTCGGTCTGCAAAGAAATAAACCGCGTACTTTCGAGATTATAATGCCGGTGGCGCATGCGCTTGAGCTTACGGGCTTGGGACGGGACAATGTGAGAAATCAAAGATTTCATCGAAGTCGTAGCCATAAGGAACAGTCAGTATGGTCTTTTGTGCTTCCACGTTTTTATTCTTCAAATTTTCCTCCAAAAAAATATATATAATAACTTAAAAGCTATTGACATATAATATATATGGTATAATGAATTTCACCTTGGTAGGTAAAGGAGTTTTTTACGCTTGTAATCTCAAGATTTTACGGTATGGTAGTCAAAATGTATTTCCTGTCGTCGGAGCATAACCCGCCGCACATTCATGTTGTGTACGGGGAATACTTGGGAGTGTTGGATATCCGCACAACAAATATGCTCGAAGGCGATTTGCCGAGTAAAGCGTTAAAGATTGCGCAGGAATGGACGGCAAAGCACTGTAATGAGCTTATAAAAATGTGGGAAACTGAAAACATTTACGAATTGCCGCCCATCGTATAGGAGGGGAGTTATGTTTCACAAAATCACGTCGCTTGTAACTTTGCCGGATTATGTCCTGCTTATCGGCTTTTCGGACGGGCAGTACAAGCAATTCGACGTAAAGCCGCTAATACGCAAGTACGCGCCTTTTAAAGCCTTGGAAAATATCCACGGCTTGTTTGAGCAGGCAAAAATAGACATCGGCGGTTATGGCATTATTTTCAGCGACGAGCTTGATTTGTCCGCTGATGGTGTTTACGAGCAGGGAGCATATTGCACCCCGCCCGAAGATATTGACGAGTATAAACAAAACCTGCTATCCGAGCTTGTAAAGGCGCGGCAAAAATTCGGCGTTTCGCAAAAACAGCTTGAAATCCTGTCGGGCATCGCTCAACCCTGCATAGCGCGGACGGAAAAAGGCACAACCGACCCCAAACTCACCACCTTGCTCAAAATGCTTCAGCCTTTGGGCTTGACGCTGGCTATTACGGACATTTAACCGGACAATGGGAAAGGAGTCGGTTGCCTTCAGCTTGTTCGACTGCTCATTTGAAAAGTATTCTTGGGCACTATGTAATGAGGTTGGCAATCGCCAAAGTCGGAATATAAAATAGTCTCTGCTCGATAAAAAACGAAGCCGAAAACCATTAATAACGGCATAAAAGCCCTAAATAAATGAAAATACCTATCTGTTAATTTCGACAGATAGGTATTTCACTTTGGCGCACCCTAAGGGATTCGAACCCCTGACCTCTGCGTCCGTAGCGCAGCGCTCTATCCAGCTGAGCTAAGGGTGCGCGTTTTAATGATGCTCCTCGCAACTTGCTACAAAGTATCAAGCAGTCAAGCTAAGAAAAGTTTTAAGTGGCCTAATCGCAACAAGCTAAGGGGAATCGACCCAAGTAGTTTCAAAAAATCGCCCCAAAATAGCCGTTTGTCTGCAAGGTATGCCTGTTCTTGCGGACAGTTGGTGGGAGCTATAGGACTCGAACCTACGACCTCTTGCATGTGAGGCAAGCGCTCTAACCGACTGAGCTAAGCTCCCAAATGGGATTACAGAAATATTATAGCATAAAAAATCGTATTTTGCAAGTCATTTAAGACCCATTACGACTGCATTTTAAGAATTTATGAAGTCATCGCAAAAAACCCAAATTCGACCCATTGTAGGTCATTTTGTGTAAAATATGCAATAAAATCGACGTTTTTTATGGATTTTGTGGGGAATATTGCATAGTGACATTGAGAGTGATGATATTAAAAATTATATTTTTGTCAAAATTCTTGCATATTTTGCATAGGAGGAAGATGAGGGAAGGAGGGAGCGAGGAGCAAAGCCAATTTAAAGGCTTTTTGACGCAAATTTTCAGAAGAGCACACAAAAAGCGTGCAATTTTATATGCAATTTTTTTAGGCGAAAACATTATCAGATATATTTCTTACATTAGTTAAGTATACTCGCTATATTCAGCTATCGGAGTAATACTTGACTCGTATTACTTGTCATAATTATTCCTTCGTTTTGTGCCAATAGCCGTTGGGCATCGCCGACCACGTGCGGTAACCCTTCATCGCGCGGAAACCATTCATGGGATCGGTCGTTTCGGGGTAAAGCCAAAGCACAAAGTCCTCAAAGTTATCGATTATGTTTGCGCGCAACTTTCTGTTAAGATTGCTGACCCTCACCGTCTCAATCATTACTTCCCTATAATCGCGCGGGTAAGCCCAATCGCCAAGCCAGTCATTGGGTAGCGTACTCATATTTGCTATTTTTTCTAAAACCGCAATCGAGGCTTCGTTCATTTTGCCGATATACGTAAAGGCATTCCTCGTTGTACCGCCCGTGGTGGTACTTATCGCGCCGCCCATAACAAGGTTCGCGCTGGAATTGTGTATCATAATAAAGCCGGTTGAAGTGCCGCGTGTGAAGGATACACCATCGCGGCGGTAGCCTGTGCCGGAGTCCGTAAGCATGGCAAGATATCCTCTTTTATCGTCCTCTCGTACGGTCAGGGCAGTTTGGTTCTTTAACCTGTACCCAAGCTTATAACCGGTATCATTCCATTTGTTAGAACGGACGCCGCCGCCCTGATTTCCGCTGAAACTCGTCTTCGGTAGACTCGCTACATAGTCAATGTCCTGCCCCTTATGCTTAAAACCGCCGTTCTCCTCGTCGCGCTCGGCGGTATACCCTTCGAAAGCCAAAAAGCCTTTCATGCTGTTTGTGAAAATAGTGTTGTCGAAAAACTTGTTTTCGGCAAGGTAGATAAAATTAGCGATGGGCGCCCTGCCGTCCTTGGAGTTGCCCTCTTCACCCGCCGTGCAACTTTCGTTGTACAGCAGTTCGATTACAATCTTTTCTTTGTTGGCAAGCGTGATTGTCGCCACGGGATTGGACTTTGTAGGGTCGACATCACAGCCCCTGACCCCGAATACGACTCCCCACGCTATCATATTGACGGCGATAACCGTCGCCACAACGACGGCGACAATCCTTAAAACAAAGGATTTCCGTTGTTTCTTTGCAGCTAATTCCGCCGCTTGCTTTTCTATCGCGGCGTCTATCTCCTCGGGCGTGAGGGGAATCGTCTGTACGTCTTTTTTTGCGTCCTTTTTTGCTTGGTCGGCACGCTGCTCTTTGCGTTGCTTTGCCGTGAGCGAGTATTTCGTTTTCTTTTTCATGATTTGCCTTTCCGTTTTTCGACCTTTCCCTTAAGCATAATTGCGGCAAGCTCTACGTGTCTATTTCCACCCCAAAAAATCTGAAAGAGAGCAAAAAAGAAAAACAACGATTTTTTGGGGATCCCTGTTGCGCCTGTCCGCGCTAATTTTCCTCATCGCACCTCGTCTCTCTAAGGTTTGCTGTTCGCAAACCTTGCAAACCGCTTCTTGCGGTTTGTCGGCTCGGCGGCTCCGCTACGGTTTCGTCAAAACCGATTGTCGGTCACAAAAATCCATTGTAAATTAACTCGCAATTAGGACAGTGGGAAAGTCTATTAGAGTTTATTTTGGTTTGCGTATAGTATACAATATTTGAATTTGTTAGTCAAGAATTTTTATCGTGCTGTAAAAAGTCTTTCCATTTAAATATTCCAAAGGCGCTTTTAGGGCAATAAAACTTATTTCGGCGGCGCAGAGTGCGTATTGTCTGTCCTTATAACCCGTTTTTGCGTCCTCGCCATACTTGTTGTCGCCAAAAACGGGGTGTCCCAGATGCGCCAAGTGCGCCCTTATCTGGTGAGTCCGTCCTGTAAGCAGTCCGACTTTTAAAATCGAACTATCCTTTTCCGCTTTGATAATTTCTATTTGGGTCTCGATTTTTTTACTATTTGTTTTTGCTGTGTCGAAAATTTTGACCTCCCCTTTATCAGCTTCCTTTGTTAGGTATGCGGTGTAAACCCCTTGCTTTGTCACCCGGCCGTTGACTTTTGCGTAATAAACCTTACTTAGTCCCCTTTGCTTAAAGGCGGCGGACAGGGCGGCAAAGGCGGGCTGGTTAAGCACAAAAACGACCAACCCGCTTGTTAATCTGTCAAGGCGGTGGACGGCAAGCGCGAGGGGATAAGTTTTTTTTACAAAACTCAGTAAATTATTTTCCACGTCAAAGCCCGCGGGCTTGTCCATAATCAAAATGTTTTCGTCGACGAAAACAACCTTGGGCGTCTTGATTGCTTCAAATCTTTGCGGCATAAATATCGACACATTGTCCCCTGTTTTAAGCATGCAGTCAGCGGTTTGCTTGCGGCCGTTGACCCTCGCCTCGCCCGCCTTCATCAAAAGACGTATAGCGGGCTTCCCTAACTCCGCTATATTTTCGCTTACTGCCTCAATCAGCGTGCAGTTTTTATTAATCTCAAAAATTCTCTTCATGCTTTTCTCAAAAAATTATTTTGCGTTTTCAAATGCTTTTGTTATGCGTTTTCGCCGATTCAATATGCGACGATTTAATAATACCACAACCACGATAAAAAAAGCAACCCCCAAAGCGGCAAAAACCAAAATCCTATGTTTTACAAACAAAAGCCCCAACGTGTATGTGAATAAAGAACCCACGTAAGCAACCCCCGTCTGCAAAACAAAACTGAAAACCGCCCACCCGAAGCCGATTTCCTTGCCAATCGCCGCCAAAGTAGCAAAGCAGGGCACATATAAAAGTACGAACACCAAAAAACTTAACGCGCACAGCCAAGCGTATGCCCCCGTAAACAGAACGTCCACACCGCCCAACGCCTCTATGGAGGACAAAATTATTTCCTTTGCCGCCAAGCCGCTCAAGAGTGCCGCCGCCGCCTCGCCGCTCCCAAATCCCAGGGGCTTAAAAATCGGCGCGATAAACCTCGCCACCGCCGATAAAACACTGTTGTCGAGCATCCCTCCCGCCCCGCCCTCCCCTGTAATAAAGCCGTTCGCAAGCGAAAAATTGGACAAAATCCAAATGATGACGCTGAACGCCAAAACCATGGTGCCTATCCTTACCAAAAAACTCTTGGTGTTATGCAAAATCAGCCGTGCCGCCCTTTTTGCCGACGGTAGCCTATATGGCGGCATTTCCATAACGAAAGGGGCGTCGGCAGACTTTAATCGCTTTGTCCTTTCAAAAATCGCCGCAAACAAAATCGCGACCGCCGCGCCAAAAATGTATAGCGCGAAAACGACCAAAGGATTGCCGCCAAAAAATCGCGCCACAATCAAAAGATAAACGGGTAGGCGGGCGGAACAGGACATAAACGGCGTAATCAATACCGTTTTTTTGCGCATATTTGCGTCCTCGAGCGCGCGAGCGGACAAAACGGCGGCGGCGGAGCAACCAAACCCCATCAAAAGCGTGAAGGCGGCACGGCCGGAAAGGCCGATTTTGTGAAAGCCGCTGTCGGTCATAAACGCCACGCGGCTTATATATCCGCTGTCCTCAAGTATCGACAAAAACAAAAACAACAGCGTCACCTGCGGCAAAAAGACTAATACCCCGCCCACGCCCTTAATTATCCCGTCGCCGACAAGTCCCCCCACCCACGGCGACGTACTTTTTAAGAGCGTGGTGACGGGGGCGTACACAAATTTATCTATCAAAAATCCCAGCCCGTTTGACAGCCATCGCCCGGGAACATAAAAAGTAATTGTAAAAATCAGCAGCATAATCAGAAAAAATATCGGCAGTGCGAGATATTTGTTGAGCAAAACCTTATCGATACGGCTTAATTTTGGCTGCTGTGTATTTCTTTTTTTTATGGCACTATCTTCTAAAGGTGTCCCCTTTTGCTTACTTTTTCTAAAAGTAAGTCGCTCCCGCCCCATAAAATCTTTGGATTTTATGGGGACCCCGGGCGGGGGGGTTTTAAAAGGGGGGACACAGCCGAAAGTGTCCCCACTTTTATGCCCTTTTGGACACTTTTGGGGCATTCCAAAAGTGTCATAATCCTTAATACTCTCCTTAACAATTTTGTCTATAAACGCGTATCTCGCCGACGCTACCCTGTCCTGCCAATCCCCTAAAGCTGCAATCCGCCTTTTCTGCCTAATATCAAGTTTAAGCCTTTCCAAAATATATTCGTCATTTTCTAAAACTTTAACGGCAGCGTAAGCAAGCGGCAGGTCGGCTTTGGCTACGTTATTTTTTATTATTTGCCAAACCTCTAAGACAGGCAGTTTTTTTAAATACGGCAACTTTTCAATCGTCGATAATCCTTGTTCGCCGCCGTATTTTTTTTCACCCGCCGCGACATTTTCCTCGGCCGCCTTGACCGCGGCTTTAAGCAATTCGTCTATCCCTCTGCCGTATTTCGCGCTTACGGAGATAACAGGCGTTTTCAGCGCGTCCTCAATCCTTTTCCCCTCGAAAACCTTGCCCTTCTTGCTTAGTTCGTCCACCATATTTACGGTTATCACCACATTCTTCCCCAGTTCCAACAGTTGCAACGTCAAGTAAAGATTACGCGCCAAATTAGAGGCGTCGCATACGTTGATTACCGCCGCGCCGTCTTGCATGATAAGCTGGTCGCGGGATACCGCTTCCTCGGGGCTGTAAACTGTCATAGAGTACAGCCCGGGCAAATCCGTTATCCGCACCTTCATCTCGCCAAGACGCACCGATTTTGACAGCTTATCAACCGTTACGCCCTGCCAGTTGCCCGTATGCGCAAAGCTTTTGGTCATTTTGTTGAACAAACTGGTCTTGCCCACGTTGGGGCTGCCCGCAAGCAATATATCAATCATGGGTTTTCTCCCGTTGATATATTATTCGTTTAAAGCAGGCTCTAATACAAAAAAAGAAGTCGCAAATAAGAAACAAATCAGTACAACACCACAACCGATGCGGCGGTATCGCGCAAAGCAATAAAAACTCCGCGCAGGCTGACCAAAACCGCGCCTCCGCCCACCGCTCTTGCCGCAACATAAACTGACGTCCCCGCCGTAAGTCCCATATCCAAAAGGCGGCGATGAAGCCTCATCCCGCCCTTGATTTCCTTTATTTTATACGATTTCCCCTTTTGCGCGCTTGCCAGCGTAAGCCTAAAATTCACATTTTCAGCGAAACTAACCGTCATTTTTTGCTTTCTTCAAATTCCCTGATCAAATCCATGAAATTTGTCAGGTCACTGAACTGGCGGTAAACAGACGCAAACCTGACATAGGCAATATGATCCTTGTCTTTCAGTTCTTTCATGACCAATTCGCCGATATAAGAGGATAAAACCTCATCGTTAAGAGCGCCGTATATCTGTTTTTCGACGCGATAAGTCATGTCATCAATATCCTGCATTGACACGGGGCGTTTTTCGCATGCCTTGACAAGCCCCTTTTTGACCTTGGCGGGGTCAAAGGGCTGGCGTGCGCCGTCCGTCTTTACCACCAAAATCGGGGTATATTCGATAACCTCATAGGTCGTAAAGCGTTTGCCGCACTCTAAGCATTCCCTGCGTCTTCTTATGCGCGTACCCTCGTCGGCGGAGCGCGAATCAATCACTTTACTTTCGGTATGACCGCAATATGTACATTTCATGCAAATATTATAGCGGAATGTTTAGGAAAAAGCAAATGTTTTTTTGAGGTATCAGTTATCGGGTGTCGGTCAAATTTTAATTACTAAAGTCGATCGCCCAGCAATCCTCCATCTCTACCTGATACCTTGTACCTGATACCTTGTACCTGATACCTCACTATCTGTCCACCGCCACCTCGTCCTCGCTCGGTTTCCGCTTTTTCCCCCGCACGCCGCCCTTCCAACGCTTGCCGCAGTCAAACAGCATGCACTTTTCGCACTTAAAGTCGCAGTCGGGGGGAACGCTGTCCTCAAACGCCCTGTCGTCGGCCTCGGACGATTCCCCGCGCATTTTCATGTCGTCCTCATAATACTCGCGCCTGTCCCCGCCCCTCTCGCTCTCGCCCCTCGCGGCGGCACGGCGCGCTTCAAATTTACTCGGCCTTTCGCCCTTGCCCATATTTACACACCCCTCCGGCTGCGAAAGTTCGGCGGTTAAACGCACCAAAATCACATCCGGTCCTATTTTGGTAATGTGTTTAAAGGGAATAAATACCTCTTGCCCCTTAAAAAACATCCCGCGTTTATTAAACGGCGCGACGATACCCAAAACAGCCCCGCCTTTCGGCGAAAAAATCAAATCGCAGGTACGGCCCAGCCTTCGCCCGTCGACTTCGTTAACAATTTCCTTGTTTCTTAATTCGCAAAAGCCCATTTCCTCGTGCGCCATATCGTCCTCCTCGCGTCAAGGTTGTAATCTCAAGGTATCAGTGACAAGGTATTAGGTACCAAGTAGTGGACAAATTAAAAAATTAAATTTGACCGCTAAGACCTGATACCTGATAACTAATACCTGATATCTACCCTTATGTATATGCGTAGTTTCGACAAAAATTGACTTTTTTTCATATTGATGCGCAGTTTAAACGCGTTTAGCGGTATAAACTCCGTTTTGAATGTTAAAACTACCTTTTGTATGTCCTAAAATCGTCACGACGTACGCCCGCATTTCATCTCCCAAAAGCAATACCAATAGGAGAAACAAATGTCATCACGAGTGGAAATCTGCGGAATCAACACCTCGCAGCTGCCCAAGCTGACGCACGAAAAAACTATCGAGCTTATCAAAAAAGCCCAAAACGGCGACCAAAACGCAAAGGAGGCCTTCCTAATGGGCAACCTTCGCCTTGTCCTCAGCGTGGTGCAGCGCTTTGTCGGCAAAAAGGAAAGCGTAGACGACATCTTTCAGGTCGGCTTTATCGGCCTTATCAAGGCGATGAATAATTTTGAGGTGTCGTACAACCTGCGCTTTTCCACCTACGCCGTACCCATGATAATCGGCGAAATCCGCCGCTTTTTGCGGGACAATTCCAGCGTGCGCATCAGCCGCTCCATCCGCGACACGGCGTATCAGGCGTTGCAGGCGCGACAGCAGCTTGAAAGCGGCGGCGACAAGGAAATCAGCCTTGAAGAAATCGCCGCGGCAATAAATCTGCCCCTCAAAAAGGTGGTGTACGCCATGGACGCCATTTCCGACCCTTTGTCGCTTTTCGACCCCGTCTATCACGACGGCGGCGAGGCGGTGATGATTATGGACCAAATCTCCGACCAAAAAAACACGGACGAAAACTGGCTTAAAAGCGTGACAATTTCCGAAGCCATGCGGCGTTTAAGCGAAAGGGAACGGCAAATTTTGTTGTTACGTTTTTACGAGGGGCGCACGCAGGTGGAGGTCGCGGAGGAAATAGGAATATCCCAAGCGCAAGTTTCGCGCCTGGAGAAGACGGCGATAAGCAGTTTAAAGTCGAGTATAGGATAGATAATGCTGATTTTTGATTTTTTACAAGCCTGCTATCTGCAATAATTTTTGGGCAACCCTTATATCCCTTTCCATTAAATTTGCTGGTATTTTTGCTGCTTCGGACTCGTTGTATATTCAACCACTAAATTGAATATACCAAATTTAAATAGATTCGCATGAGAGTGTGTCCCGTAAACCACTCCGCCCTTTATTTCCCAAACATCAAATGTCGAACCATACATCACTTTAGGAATAAAAGTAAATGCGTCTTCTATACTAAGCGATAATTTTTCCCCATTAGACCCAACCTTTCCAATCCCATTCAACTTAAATCCGAGATCCCATCTGCTCGTCATATTAAGCCACACAACTTCGCCTTGGTTTGATAAAAAATAGCGATCGCCCACAACTTGACCGTGTTCATCCATAGTTACTCCAAAAAATATATTTCCTTTTGATTCTAACGCAAGGTCTGTTAGCACAAATATGTTACCGTATATATCGCAAAAAGCGTCGCCAACCCTAATTTCTTTATTCGGGACAAGCTCTGTCATTTGAAACTCACCTGCGGCATTTATCGACCAATCCCACGGTCTGCCCCACCCGTCAAAAATCAGCCCATTCTCAATCGAATCTAACATCACCCCTGTTACAAGCGGATAAATGTCTCCCGATTCATTTTGGATAATAAAACTTGCGTGATATGCGTCAGTCCAGTACGGACCGCAGTCAAATCTGCTTGGACGTCCTTTTTCAGACATTAATGCGTCGCCCCCCGCGTCGCGTCTTTGTACTTGTTGCCTAATTCCATTAAACCGCTCGCCTTCGGGCACAATCGGCACAAACTGTACAAAAGTGAATCCGCGACTTGATACCGCTTTGTTGACTTCCGCGGCTAAGTCGTCTTGCGTTATTATTTCTTCATAGTGAGTGACCTTGCCCGTTTCCGGGTCGGTCACGGCGACGGACACGCCTGTTTCAACCGTGAAAGACACTTTTTCTAACAAGCCCGACTCGTCCTGCACCCACAAATAGTTTTTGTCCCCGTTTTGAGAACCTTCGTCATTAAAAGCCCCGACCAAAACATTTCCGTTCAGCACAGGATTTTTTGACGTCGCGGTCTGCTTTCCTACACCAAGCCCAGCGGCATCGCGCAAATCAGTCGTATTTAACTGTTTCATGAAAGAAACATCAAATACAAACCCTTTCGAACCCCACGGACACGCCGTGAGTGCTAACGACAATGCCAATAGCATTGCCAGTGACAATAAAATTGTCAACATCTTTTTTTTCAATTTTTATGTACCTCTTATGGTTTTCTTAGACG
>WRDI01000034.1 GCA_009783515.1 Bacillota bacterium
ATAATCAAATTTCGGTTGCCTTCCATTTTTTCTCCCTCCTTTTTTTGCCGCTGTCGGCAATGTTTTTTCAAGATGCAGTATACCACAAAAAAAAACCGCAAGTCAACAAAAGCGAATACGTTATCGCAAATAAAAGGAATTAAACCTCGGGACACCTCACCTTTTTGGGATTTTCTGTCGCAGACCCGACAAACCGTTTACGGTTTGTCGGGTTCGACACCCCGAACCCCGCGCTTTCAGCGCGTGCTTGAACCGCAAGCGGCGAGATTTAAACTCTTTACCCGCTTTGCCCCGCTTGGTCATGTGCCCGCAAGCGGGCGCATAACTCTCGCTTCGTTGGAGGTGATAAAAATATTTGCCCCCGTTTTACGTTCAAATATTCAAAACCCGCAAATAAATCGTATTTATTTGACACAAAATACCTTTGTGGAAAAAGTAGACAAAATCCTGTCTTACATGGCGACCCCCGACAAAATTACGAAAAGGGAGTTTTTGGTCGGGGAAAAACAAGCCGTTGCGTTGTTCAGCCCCGAACTGACTGATAATTTTGCCATCCGCGCCCTTATTTACGCGTTAGAACGCGCCGACGGGGCTTCCTTGGACGAGCTTAGCAAAAACGCGGTTTACTCCGCCGCCGCCGAGGTAAAGCACGGCGAGGTTATGGACGACCTTTTGTCGGGCGATAGCGTCGTCGTCGTGGACGGAATGGAAGGCTTTCTAGTGATAAGTACGCGCAAGTGGGAGACGCGCGCCATCGCCGAACCACCCTCCGAAGCGGTGTTAAGAGGACCGCGCGAAGGCTTTATCGAGGATTTGCGCGTCAATCTGGGTCTACTTAGCCGCCGCGTGAAATCTCCTGCCTTTGCCGTGGAAAAAATGAAGATAGGCAGGGTGAGCAGCACTGCCGTCGCGCTGTGTTATATCTCCACCATAGCCCATCCCAAGGTCATAAACAGGATTCGCAAAAAACTGCAAAGTATAGACATAGATTCCTTGGGGGACACCAATTACCTGCCGCCGCTTATCGAGCCGCATCCGTATTCGATATTCCACCAGACGGGAAGCACGGAAAAGCCTGACGTCGCCGCCGCCAAAATGATGGAGGGCCGCGTGGTCATACTCGTGGACGGCTCCCCTATCGCGCTGACCGCGCCGTTTTTGTTTGTAGAGGATTTTCAGACCGGAGAGGATTATTATCGCCACAATGTGATAGCCTCTCTGCTGCGGATGTTGCGGTATGTTGCGGCGTTTTTGGCGATAATGCTGCCCGGCTTTTACGCGGCGATACAGATTTTCCACATCGACATGATTCCGCTTAAGTTTTTGGTGACCCTCTTAAACGCCGTGGAGGGGATTCCGTTAAAACCGCTGACGGAAATCTTGCTTGTACTATTGCTGTTTGAAATAATCCGCGAGGCGTCGGTTAGGATGCCTCGCACCGTGGGTATGGCGATGAGCATAGTGGGCGCGCTTGTTTTGGGCGAAACGGCGGTGCGCGCAGGAATAATCTCCTCGCCCGCGGTGATGATAATCGCCTTAAGCTCGATCGCCCTTTACACCGTGCCAGACGAGGTGGGGACCTTCAGTATGCTGCGGATTGTTTTTACGTTTTTAGGGGGTATAGGCGGTATATACGGGCTGGTTTTCGGCGTACTGATTGTTATAACGGAACTTGTCAATTTCGACAGCTTCGGGACGCCCTATCTCGCGCCGCTTTCACCCCTTGTTTTCCCCGACCTTAAGGATTCCTTTTACCGCGGCTCGCTGCGCAATATGAATAAAAGGCCAGAGTCGGTGCCGAATATAAACCAAACCAGAAAAAAATAATGACAGAATGCTCTTTTTTAATGCGCAATGCTCAATGACGGTCGTGTTTTTTTTGAGCGTATCCATGCTTTTCATTCAAGGTAAATTACTTAAATTTGTCCTTCGTTGCGCATTGAGCATTGCGCATTGAGCATTAAAAACTAAGGCAGTAAATTATGGAGTATAATGAAAACATGAAATCAATCACCTCCCGACAATTCGCCATAGCCGCCTTTTTGGTAATAATGGCGCAAAAGATATTCCTCCTGCCCACCATGATGGTTAAGACGGGGGGTGCAAGCGGCTATATCTCGGTAATTTTTGTGCTTGCCTTAGAATTAGCCGTACTTTTGTTGATTATGTTTACCATAAAGATGCAGCCTAACCGCTCCCTTTACAACCTGTTGGATAAGGGAGCGGGTAAGGTCGGAGGCAGGATAATTGCGGCTTTGATGCTGTTTTGCCTCTCCTTAAAGCTGATGCTGCTCGTGTCCGAGATACGGGTATTTTTCAACATCAATCTTCAAGAGGGCCTTTCCGAATGGGTTGCGCAAATATCTGCGGGCGTATTTTTGTTCGCGGTAGGAACAAAAACTCTGCGCGGAATAGGCAGATTAGCCGAAATCACCGCGCCGTTTATCTTAGGCGTCATGGTGCTGATGTTTTTGTTGGTGGTGGGCAACGTGCAATTTGACCGGCTTTTGCCCGTTTTAAGCGGCGGCTTTGCCCCTATATTAAAAAATATGTCGCTTTACCCGCTTTGGTTCGGCGACATTCCTTATATGCTGATTTTTTTGGGTCAGATAAAAAAAGACAAAAGATTCTTTTTATATGCGCCCGTGGGGGCGGGCTTAGGAGCGGTTATCGCGCTGTTTTTTTCTAGCGTGCTGTTTATGGCGTTCGGAGGGATCCCACACCTATTAGACTACGGAAACAACATATCGACCATGCTTTTTTACTCCGCGACAAGCTATATGATGGGAAGATTCGACCTCATCCTTTTCAGTGTGTGGATTTTTACGTTATTCATCCAGTTCGCCCTGGTTTTTTACTTTTTAACCCGCAACCTTAAATACATTTTCGGGGCGAATGGCAACCGTTTGGTGTCGCTTGCGGGCGCAATCGTTGTTTTTACGATGGCAACTTTCATCTTCACCGAGGAGTATCCGCTGTATTATTTTTGCACACAGCCTATCGTTCGTTTCGCCGCGCTGTTCAACAATTATTTGGTGCCGTTGTTTGTGTTTTTAATTGCCGTCGTATTAAAAATAAGGCAAAATAAAAGGGTGTCCGGAGAATTATTGCAACCCATTTTCAGTGCGAAAATCAAACAAAGGAGCCGTAACAGTGAAGCCTGAAAAAAGCGTAGCAGGCGCGGGAATGAAGCCTGAAAAAAAACATTTAAACCACAAAACGACGCTTTTAATCATGAAAATCGTCGTCGCCGTAATAGGCATCTTGATGTTCGCCCTGCCCGCAGCCGCCGGTCGTCCGCAGGTCGAAATGGATGCATTGGTCACGGTAATAGGCATCGACAGGACAGAAACAGGATTAAGATGCACGGTGGGGATTGTTTTGCCCGAGGAGGGCGGCGGAACGGAGGACAAAACTATCGTCGTTCCCGGCGAGGGCAGGACGCTTAGCACGGCGTTCGAGAACATCGGCATTTCCCTGGGGCGCAAGCTGGAGCTGCACCATTGCGCGCTGATAGTTTTTGGTAAAGCGAAGGCGGAGGAGGGCGTGCTTAACGAGCTTGAATACCTTTTAAGCTCGGGCAAGGTTTCGCCGGGGATACGCCTTATGCTGTCGGGCAATAAGGACGCGGGCGAGTTTGTCCAAAAGCTGACAGATTACACTAAAAAAATGGACACGGAAAACCTGATTAAATATTTAGGGCACGGCTCGCACAATTATTCACAGAAATTGGTGCTATTTTTAAGCGATATCTATTCTAAGTCGCAAACCTCGGTTATGCCCTGCTTTATGATGGGAGATAAGGCGGAGAACATGACGGCGGTGGAGGGCAACGAAGCGGTAGAAAACAAAAAAGAGGAGGAAACCGAGGAAAAAGAGGAAAAGGGCGGAGGCGGAGATAAAAAGGGGGGTGACGGCAAAAGCGAGGGCGCGGGCGGAGGCGGAGGTGACAACGGCGAAAGCGGCGGTAGCGAAAAGGAAAAACCCACCGTGGTGCAACGCGCGGGTAAAATCGGGATTTTCACACAAGGCAAATTAAAGGCTGTATGGGAGAGACTCCCGACCAACGGTCTTGCGTGGATAGACCCCGAAACCAAGTACGGCGTCATCCTTTTAGACGACATAAAAGTAAAGGACGCGGTTATAACCGACCTGACCTGCTTTTTAGTCAAGAAAGACTTGAAAATAAAGGCGGATTTTAAAGAGGGCGTACCCGTTTTGAAGGTAAAGACAAGCGCACAATTTCAGTTTGAGGAAAGAGGAAAGCTTTACGCGGCGGTGGGCGACATACAGGGCGACGTCAGCAGAGAAATCATGCCGGCCATAAAAAAAGGAATAGAGAAGCATATCACCGAAGATATTCTGTCGATTTTAGAGCATTCAAGACGGGACGGCTGCGACGCGCTTATGTTACACGATAGATTTTACAGATACAAGCACAAGGAATACCTGAGGTATATCGAATCTGGAGGGGATTTAGTAGACGATTGCAAGGTGGAGTTTAAGTACGATATAACTTTGAATTAGAGATCAGGAATAAGGTAAGGGCAGAATAACCATTCATGAATAAACGGACTTTCGATTATTCCGAATGTCCGTTTTGCACACCATTGGCTTGTTATTAATACACCGACCCTGATTCCTGATCCATCTTCCCTACCCCCTGTCCCTGCATCCGGGACACAACAAGGTGATAAGCTTTTGCAGCTTGTTTTGCATACCAAAACGGTAGTCGATTGCCTGAATGGCGTCAAGATATACCCTAAGGCCTGCGGGTAACTCGCAATCATGTAAAATTATACGGATAATGGACTTATTGCCTTTGACGGCGCGGCTGATTTCTCCCAAGCAATCCGCCGACCGCATAAACGACCGCGACTGAAACATGATAAAAACCGTACAGCCGTCGATTTTGTGAGCTAAGCGGTCCATCCTGTCGTCGCCCGCCTTTTCCTCGTCAAACCATACGTTTATGCCCGCCGCCTGAAGCTGACATATCGTCTGCGAAACTGTTTTATTGTCGCGCGGGGCATAGCTGGCAAACGCATAAGCACCCCCGCCTTTGTATGCTTTCGGACAACCGCCCGATCTACGCAGTCTTCTTACATAGCGGGCTTTATTTAATGCGACGGCGTAAATAATTACCGACAAAACAAACAATATGGCCGCGGCAATAAGTTCGACCGGACGCGGAAGCGTAAGCCCGAAAAACATGGGCGTCCACGCTATTTTTAACACATCGATATCTTTTATAACTGCAAAAACGAAAAACCCCGCGCCGCACAAAAGAACCGTCGGCAACAGAATCCCAAAAAGAATATAAGCCAAACCGATTTTCTTCACGTTTCTCCCCACTTGTTTTGTCTCCTCATAGGTATTAGGGCGTGTTCAAAAAAGGCAATATAACAAATTCGGGCAAAGCGGAAAGCGACATATCCAGCTTTGCGGCGTGGATTTCAAACGGTAATCCCGACATAAACGACTCGCATTTTATCCAAAAATCAATGCCGGCCGGCCGCCAGTAAAAGGACGTGTTACCGCCTGCTGTCTGCGAATATTTTTTGCATGGCACTTCAATCCCGTCCACGTCTACGGGTTGCTCGGAAACAAAAGCCCCCTCCATACCTGTAAAAATAGTAAAAAACAATTCGTAAGCCGCTTTCCCCGCCGCTTTTGCATCAAAAAAATCGCCGTCTATCGTCCAGCCGTCGTTTTCCCACTTAAATGCGGCGTACACATCCTTGGTGATGCGCGCGATGCATTTTTTCACCGTCTCACCCCTTAAAAGACTGTCATAATAAAATATCTCGTGGTATTCGCCGTTATGATTACCATGCCACTTAACGTAATCTCGCAGCTCGCCGTCGGGAAAAACCAACTTCAGCCAAAAACTGTCCGGCAACTTGTAATAGCCTATCTCGCCAAGCCCCGGCACATATTTTTTGCAGTCGTCGCAGGGACAGCCGCAAGAGCCGTCGCACCCCCCGCCGCAGCATTTGTCCCCGCAGGGGGGGCAACCCAATAGCACGAAAGAGCCGGCAATGATGACGCAAATAAGGATGACGCAAATAAACAAAGCGTGTAGGGTTTTTGATAAAAACTTTTTCATGTTTGATATTTTAGCACAAACCGGATAAAATATCAACTGCTTTTTGATGCCATTTTTTAGGGAATTGCAAATAAGTTTTTGCGCTTTAGCCGCAAGAATCTTGACACGGCATTTTAAACGTGTTATAATGTATTGCCACTTGGTGTAAAGGGGTGTATTTTCATCGTATGAGGACACAAACTGCGGACAGGCATTCTTATTTTTACACTGCAGCTAATATTGCGTTTAAAGTATAAGTATGTTTCAATTTTTAAACGAGGGGGTTTTTTCTTATGAGCGACAAGATAAATACAAATAACATATTCTTGGCGGGTCGTTCGCGGCTATTAAGGGCAGGATTGACCCTTGCTTTGGTGCTGGCGCTTTTTGTTTCCGCGCTGACGATTGTATTGTTTGCGGGTCCGGCGGGAACAGAGCCCGCGTTTGGCGCGGACGACGGGTTTGCTTTTGCGTACAATTCTCAGGCGGGCGGGTACATGCTGACGGAGTACCGCGGAGAGGAACGGCACGTCGTCATACCCTCGCAGTACAACGACGGGGCAAACGGTTTAAAGCCGGTGGTCACCCTTGGCGGCTGGGCTTTTTACAGTGAGCCTGCCCGCGGCGGGTACGACAGCAATAATATACGGTCGGTCATGCTGCCGGACACAATAAGGCAGGTATATCCCGGCGCTTTTGACGGGCTTTATAACGTGAAATCCCTGACGATACCAAGCACGGTGGAAACTATTTCGCAGGGCGCGTTTAACGATTGTAATTGGGATATGACGATTTATACCGACGCCGCGGTTATACCCGCCGGCTGGCAGGACGACTATTTTACTCCCGTGGAGGCTGACCGCTTGATTGTTTTGGGCTGTGATTTAGGGCTTGATGTTAACCCCTTTGGTTATGTCGGGCAGTACGCGTACGTCAAGTCGATAGCAAGGACCCCCGCTTTCGACTATATCGAGGACTATCGTTCACCCGGCCGCGCAGGCAGCGGCTTTATAGACTGGTACACAAACTCCTCGTTTACGGCGGCGGCGGGCTACCTACCGTATTACCCGGACGGCTTCGTTTTTTATGCGGGGTGGCAAAGCAACCCGCTTTTGTGTACGCCGGGGCTTAAATTCGAATATATAGAGGAATACCACTACGAGTGGTGGATAGAACGCTACTACGAGGTGTCGATAGGCACGGCGACGGCGAGCGAAATCATAATTCCGGCTATGCTGGACGATATATGGGTTGACAGGATTCCGTATAACGGTTTCGCCGACGAGTGCGAGGAAAACGACTATGTAAGAACGAATCACATAACAAGCATAACCATACCCGACAGTATGTGGCAAATCGAGCCGGGCGCGTTTGACGGCTGCATCGGCTTAGCTTCAATCAATATCAGCGGCTTCGACCCTTATTACGCGAGCTGCTATGCGATAGACGCGAAGGGCAACTTCGTCAAAAGCGGGGGCGTCGCCATTTTATTAGGCAGCGGCGGCGGCGAGGGCTACGCCGAGCATGAGGTTGTTTTTGCGATATACGACATAACCGAAATTATCCTCCCCGATACCGTGAGGAATGTCGGAGATTACGCGTTTTATGGGCGGGACAAATTGCAGTCCGTAATATTTTGCAGGAGTTGGATAGACAGAATAGGGTTTTGCGCTTTTTCCGGCTGCGCCGCGTTAAAGTCTATAACCTTGCCATGGGTAGGCTGGTATGTCGACGCCTACGCCTTCGAGGGCTGCGACAGCCTGACGATTTATACCGAAAACGATTTTGTATCGGTTAATGACAGCGACTGGAGCTGGGAGACGGATTGGAATCCGGACGGCCGTCCGGTTATATACGAATGCAGGCTTAACGATGGCGGCGGCGCCCCCTATGTGGAATGGATTAACACTGGCAACATAGTCAACGACTATGGCTATGCCATGTACGCCCCCTGCCGTGCGGGCGACGAGCTTGTGGGCTGGTACGAGGACATGTCGTTTACAAGTGCGATGTATGCTACCTCGCAACTGAACGGCATGAAAATGCTGGATTTGTATTTGTTCGCCGGCTGGGCAAGCACCCCTGTCCTAAGTACGCCGGGGCTTAAATTCACTTTGATTGACGGCGGCAGGGCGTACGAGGTGTCGGTGGGCACGGCGACTACGGGACCCAACGCGGCGACAAAAATCATTATTCCCACCCTTTACAACGGATTGCCCGTGACCAAAATCGCCGATTACGGATTTTACGACTATCATTGGGATAACGGCTTCGCACAGACTAATAACATTGAGAATATTACAATTCCAAACAGCGTCACGACAATAGGAATCTACGCTTTCGGATTATGCACGGCGCTTGCGTCGATAAGTATTCCCGACGGCGTCTCGGCTATCGGGGGCGGAGCGTTTTTGCAGTGCTTGTCACTAACGTCGCTCTATCTGCCAAGCACAATCACAAGCATGGGCGAAAATGTGTTTTCGGCCTGCGACAACCTTACCTTTATAACAACGGACAGCACGGAAATTCCCGCGGGCGACGGATTGTACGTTATGGACGCGGCAGGCAACACGGTTAAAAGCGGCAGAGTCGTCGTCATTAAAAGCGGCGGTACGCAAACGGTGGTTTGCGCGGTAGGCGGGGACAACAGTCTTGTCCTGGCCGCCAATATCACGGCGATAGGCGACTATGCTTTCGAGGAGCGCGGCAGCCTAAAATGCGTTTATATGTACGGAGATAATGTGACGGCGGGGGCGGATGTCTTTTACGAACTAACCGGTTTAGTCATTTACGTCAAAGCGCACCGTTTTGAGTATTACAAGGCTGCGGGGGACTGGACGGCTTACCGGTCGTTTTTTGCCGCTCTGCCGAATACAATCTCAATTACAGGGGCTCCGGACACGGGCATCGCTGCGTACTATTACGACAACGGGGATTATTTCGGCGGGAGGACTGCGGTCACCGTCACCAGCCAGTACAAAATAGAATCTATTACCGCCGACTACTATGATTTAAGAGGCGTTTATCAGGGAAGATATGAACCATCAGGTGATTTTATCGTTACCTTTTGGCTAAACATACTCCAACCGGACCAACAACGGATATACAATATCACGGTAATCGATATTTACGGGAATACCGCGGAATATCGATGCACGCTGATGAACTCCCCTTTGTTGTCGATGGCGTTAACAGGCGTGACCGGCGGAGAAAACTCCGCGGTCTCGGCGATGGAAGCGGGGGCGACGGAGATAACCGGTTTTTCGGGGGTTGTCACGGCGGATTATACAGAGTATATCACCCTGCATTACGCCAAAACCGAAATACGCGGCAGGTTTGGCATAAGCGGCGCGTTTGATATTTTGTATAAGACCTTGACGGGCACGGCGGTCGCCATGGACGACTCCTTCCCCGACGGAATGTATCAGATAGTTATTTTCGACAAGGCGGGGAATACAGCCGTTTATTACGCGCTGCTCAGCAATTATATTGTGGAGATTCCACCCGACGCGCCCGTTATAAGCGGGGGACCCTTTAATACGTCGGAAGGATTGGCGGGGGTAGCAAAGCCGTTTTGGGTGACGGTAAACGGGAACTACAGCAAGGTTGAATTATACAAAAAGACGGGCGCGGGATATCCGTCGTCGCCGATCGCCACGTACGCCTCCGGCATGGCGCACTTCAATCTGTTGACGGGCGACGGAACGTATAAGGTGGTTGTTTACGACATGGACAGCGTCGGTACCGCGTACTATATCATAGTCGACGACACCTCTCCGACATTGACCGGCGGGGCGGCTACAGTGGAAACTAATGTCCCCGTATTAAACGTCTTTGAAGGGACTGTAATCGACGACAACCCTGACAGAGTAGAGATCTATAAAAAATCCGCCGCAGGCGAATATACGATTTTGTATCACACCGAATATTACGGCGAGGTGGTTATTACAGCCCCGTCGTTTGAGGACGGCGAGTACGAGATAATCCTTTATGATTTGGCGGGGAATACGGCGTCATATTACGTTATTATCGATAACACCGACCCCGTTTTAAGCGGCGGGGCGAAGGAGGAAGGCGACGCGCCCGTGGTCAAAAGTTTTACGGGTTTAGCAAGCGACGTCAACCTTGACAAGGTGGAGGTTTACATAAAGTCGGGCGGGACGTATACGCTGAATGGTACGGTCGGCGCGCAATTTTCGCTGACGGCGGACGGCGAGTACAAGCTGATAGTCCTTGACAAGGCGACAAATTCTTCAACGTATTTTATTATTGTGGACAACACCCCGCCCACGCTTAGCGGCGGGGCGGCTTTGGAGGACGACGCCCCTGCCGTAAAGAGTTTTTCGGCTTCTGCAAGCGACACGAACCTTGACAGGGTAGAGATTTATAAAAAGAGGGCAAACGGCTATATTTTGTACGACGTGATTACCGTCACGTCCGGTACCACCGCCGCCGTCACCCTGACCGCCGCGGACGAGGACGGCCTGTATAAGATTGTCGTCGTTGACAAGGCGGGCAATGAGTGCGTTAGATTTGTAAAAATTGATAATTACGAGGAAGAAATTCCTTTTGTGCCGCCCGTTTTAAGCGGGTCGTTCTCGACCGTCGCAGCTAAGGCGCCGGTGGTCGAGCCCTTTGCCGCGGGAGTGACGGGGGACGTCCTTAAAGTTGAAATCTTCAAAAAAGCGGGGGCTGACTTTGAGACGGTTGCGGACAAAACCCTTACCGCTTCCGAGGCGGCGAGCTTCAATATATACGAGTTGTTTGACAAGGTTGACGGCGCGTATATGGTCGTCGTGTATGATACGGAGGGCGGCAATATACCGTATTACGTCATAATCGACAACACCGCGCCCACCCTTAAAAACATCACAACAAGCCCCGCAAGTGTTACGCTTCCCACGACCGAAACAAACGTGCCAATCATAAAAAGCCTGTCCGCCACAGCAGACGACGACAACCTTGAGCGGGTAGAGATTTCCAGAAAGCGCAACAACGGCTTTGTTTTATACGACGTAATTACCGCCGAGGATTCCGACACAATAGCATTCACCTTAGACGACGGGGACGACGACGGCGTGTACATGATAGTTATTTACGATAAGGCGGGGCATACTTCGACGTTTTACGTTATCCTTGATAATACATCGCCCGTTTTAAGCGGCGGTGCGGCGGAGGAGGAGGGCGACGCGCCATTTGTAAAGAATTTTTCAGGTACGGCAAGCGACCTTAACCTTGATTATATCGAGATTTGGAGAAAGTCGGGCGACGATTTTACCGTTCCCGTGACCCCGCCGACGACCGCCTATGTTTCTTTGACCGCCGACGGGACATATAAAATAATTATTGTCGACAAGGCGGGCAATACATCGATATATTATGTCGTTGTTGACAGCACCCCTCCCGAATTGACAGGCGGAGCGACGGAGGAAGAAGATGACGCGCCGACGTTAAACGCCTTTGAAGGTACGGCAACCGACCTTAATCTTGAGCGGGTAGAAATTTTAAGAAAGCGCAACAACAGCTTTGTATTATACGACGTTATTTATGCCGAGTCGGATTCCGACACAATAACGTTCACCTTAGACGATGCGGACGACGACGGGCTGTATGAGATTTGGGTTTATGACAAGGCGGGCAATCAAACCGTGGGTTACGTACGGATTGACAATTACGTTATCCCCTTTGTCCCGCCTGTTTTAAGCGGCCCGTTTGCGGACAGTGAAGCGGGGGCGCAGGTTGTGGGGCCCTTTGCCGCAGGCGTGACGGGCGACGCCGCTAAGGTCGAAATATTCAAAAAGACGGGGACGGCTTTTGGCACGACGGCGGACAAAACCCTTTCGGCTTTAGAGGCGGAGAGCTTCGATATATATGTCTTGTTTAGCAAAACAGACGGTATATACAAGGTAGTCGTTCACGATACCGAGGGGAAAAGTGAGATATACTACGTCATGATCGACAATACCCCGCCCACGCTTAAAAACATCACGACAAATCCCACAGACGTCACGCTTCCCTCCGCCGAAACAAACGTGCCCGTCATAAAAAGCCTGTCTGCCACGGCAGACGACGTCAATCTTGACAAAGTGGAGATTTATAAAAAGAATGCGGCGGCAGGTTATACGCTTTTGTACGAAACTATTACCGCCCCCGCCGTCACGGTGATTATGAATTCGTCCAAGTTTGACGACGGCGCGTACATGATTAAGGTTATTGATAAGGCGGGCAACACGGCAGGATATTATCTTATCTTTGATAACACCAAACCGATTTTAAGCGGTGGGGCGAGTGAGAAGGAAGCAGACGCCGCCGTATTCAAGAGTTTTGCTGGCACGGCTGTTGACGCCAACCTTGATTATATCGAGATTTGGGAAAAGTCGGGCATGTCGTATACTTTAAAAGGTACGCAGACGGCGGCGGCGATTTCCTTGACTGCCGACGGCACTTACAAAATAGTAATTTTCGACAAGGCGGAAAACACATCGACATGGTTCGTAATTATTGACAACACTCTGCCGGTATTAACGAACGTTACGACCGTTCCTCAAACTCTGTCGCTCTCCGACACCCCGTCGGGCGCGCAGGTCATAAAAAGCCTGTCCGCCACCGCAAGCGACGACAATCTTGACAGAGTGGAGATTTATAAAAAGTCCGCCGCTTCGGGTGAGTATACGCTTTTGTACGACGTTATTACCGCGCCCGACGTATCGGTAGCGATAAATTCGTCCTCGTTTGACGACGGCGCGTATAAAATTACGGTTATCGACAGGGCAGGCAACAAGACGTCGTATTACATCATTCTTGACAACACCCCGCCTGTGCTGACGGTCACAAACAGCATTCCCGTGGTAAGCGCGCTTGCGGCAGCCGAAGCGGACGCGCCTGTACTCAGGGGCTTTAGCGCGGAAGTCAGCGACTGGCATTACGTCAAAACGGAAATTTATAAAAAAATCGGCGGCTCGTACGGCACAGTTCCTTACATGACGCTTAACTCCGACGAAACAAGCTTTACCCTGAACAGCTCTGACGGCGACGGTCTATACAGGATTTTGGCCTTTGACGCGGCGGGCAACAGGTCGGAACATTACGTCATAATCGACAACACGGCGCCCGAAGGCTCTTCGCCCTCGCTGACCGACGACGTAGAAGGCAAGCTGTCAAACGACGCCAATAAACCCTCGCATCAAAAACAATTTTTGTTTAAGGTTAAGGGCGAGAACTATGACCGTTCGGAAGTGTATATCAGACGCAGTAATTCCCCCGTCCCCTCCCCCGTTCTGTTTGGCGTTTACGCTCCGTCTGCGTTTATCGATGAATTCCTCTTCGATACAAAAGCAAGGGACATTCTTTTGCGCGACGACGATGTGGACGGGCTGTACATAATCCGCGTTTACGATTCTTTGGGCAATTATGTCGAGTATTTTATCCTGCTTGACACCACCCCGCCCGACGTCACCTTTGACGGCGATTTG
>WRDI01000035.1 GCA_009783515.1 Bacillota bacterium
AATCGGTTGCTTTCGAAACTTTGCCGCAGCAGCCCACAAAAATCTTTGCTAACCCCTCTTGAATGCCTCCGACTTTTTATATGGAAAAATAATACCAAATACCTACTGCTTCTAACTTGATTGGCTATACAAAAAGCCGCAACATTCAGTCACGGCTTTCTTATTTTATTCATTTTTAATAACCGATCCCTAACTCCAAACCCCTGATCCCTAACCCATACCCTCTATTACCCTCCCGCCTCCGGTCCCTCGCCCCCATCCACAATACCTACGAGCTCGATAAGCCGCTCATACCGCTTATCGCTCTTGTCGCCTTTCAACAAAGGCGCGGTAATTTTGTGTGTCGCCGAGGTAAGCGCGGAGGCTACTTTGCTCTCGCTGACCTTTTCGCTTATCATCCCCATAAAGCCGAAATTGGACATCAAAGAAATCACCAAAAGGATTATCATGCTGTATATCACGCCCTTGCCCGCGCCCAACACTCCGCCTAACAGCCTACCGGGAACGCTCTTTTTGTCCATATACCGCTTAAAAACAATGCTGATTATAGCGGCGAGTATGCGTATTACGACAAACAGCGCGATTCCCACAATCAGGACGTAAATGGAGTAGGAAAGCTCTAAGGCGATGATTTGCCGCGCGTTGTCAATAACCGCCGCGTTAAGATAGGTCGGATTTGTCAAAGAGGAATTGACCAAGGGATAAAATATCGTCAGCCACCACGGCAGCTGCTCCTTAATTCCCGATTCTGCCACTAAGGCGTCAGGGTCGGCGGCGGCCGCGCCAAGGTCGGCGGTCGAAATGTTTTTAAGGGCTTCAGGCAGCATATTATTAAGCCACGTGTAGAGCGATTTATCCCCGCCCGCTACAACATTGCCTATTCCGTCTATTCCTAAAAGTGCGTTCGCGACAACCTTTGACAGCAGAATCGCCAGCGTTAAGGAAACGACAAACCCGAGCAAGGACACAAGGCTTTTTATAAATCCCTTAAAAAAGCCGAATACCGCCGTGGCAAGCACCAGCACTATTATTACAATATCGACAATAGGTGGCATTGTTTATTTTCTCCTTTCCCGTTTAAAATGTTGCGATGTGGCAACAATTTTGGTTTATGACGGGGTTCTTATATAATAATTTACAAAATAAACTACAAATTACAAGTTACAAGTTACAAGTTAAGACGAAAGATAGGTTATTTTGTCCTGTTAGGGGGTATGAGGATGCGGGGCTGCTCCGTAGGTTGTCCTCACTTGTTTTGGGGCGGGGCGCGGTGGTGGCATGCGTGGGCACCGACCTTGTGGGCGGCGACTGCCTTGGTCCATTAGTGGGGCAGCTTTTGGTGGAGGGGGACGCGCCCGCATACGTATACGGCACATTGACCTCGCCTGTAAACGCGCTTAACGTAGTGGAAACAGGGGAATTTATCCGCCTGACACATCCCGACCGCGTCGTTATCGCCGTGGACTCCGCCGTGGGAAATAAGAGTGAGGAGGGTCAGATAATGGTGAGCGGCGAGCCCTTGCGCCCCGGCCTTGCGCTGGGCAAAAACTTGGGGAACATAGGCGACATTTCTCTCACCGTCACAACCAGCTACTACGCCCCCGACAAAAAAGAGTTTTCGCTTGTGCGTTTGGGCTTTATTTATTCGTTGGCAAAACGGGTGGCGGGGCTGATTATGAGGTGTTTGCACGATACGACAAATCGTTTATACGACACATTATATAGTATCGATAAAGAATGCGCAATAAAAAATGGTACTTTTCTACATTAAGATATGATTAAGTTTCGAGGATCAGGTAAGGTCAACGTTACATTTTAAAAGAACCACTTAAATTTCTCAAGAGGAGATTTTTTCTCGCCATTCCCTTTTCACAAAAACCAACTTTACTCGGTACCCGATACCTGCATAAAAATTCCCCCCTTGCAAACGCTAATCATACAAAACACGGGAGGAATTTTTATCATGAAAGACTTAAAATGCGGGCAAAAAAATTGTAGCTTTAACAGCGGCTACTGCTGCTGCGCAAAACACATAAGCGTGGGGGGGGACACGGACTGCAAATCATACACATACAACCCGGCATCGCTTTTCGAGGCGGGTAGCGATTTTGCCAGCGCGGATTTTAGTGTGGACACCAAAGTCGAATGTGCCGCAGACTGCCTTTTTATGCGCGATAGGAAGTGTATCGCAAACGGCATTACCGTCCACGCGGATCACGGCAGCAAGGCGAGCTGTTTGACGTTTATCAAGAGTTAGGGATTAGAGGATAGAGGTCGGAAGCAGGGGGAAATCATAAAAAATGGTATTGACGTCTAAAAGGAATTGCGGGGCGTCGGGCTTTTTTGCGCTCCTTACCATTTAAATTACACCTCCCTGACTCCTGATCCCTGATCCCCGACCATTCTTTCGCATCACTTTTCCGATTTTTCATCCTTCTTCTCATTTTTCCCGCTTATTTTGGTTGCCTTATATGTTTTTGTATGGTATTATATCAATAGTGAATTTTTTTGAAAAATTTTCGCTTTTGAATTTTTATGACAAAGGAGAATATTAATACAAATATGAAAATAGCGCTTATCGCCGATGTTTTTGGGAAGGAAAATAACGGGACAACCATAACCGCCAAAAGGCTGGTCGAAAATATGCGCCTGCGCGGGCACGATGTCAAGGTAATCGCGTCCTCGGGCGGCGACGTGCAACTAAAAAGAAGAAGCATATTCGGCTTTAATTGGTATTTAAAACTTAACCAGGTTGAACTCGCAAAACCGGACAAAAAAATTATAAAAGAAGCCATAGCCGATTGCGACGTCGTGCATTTCTTATTGCCCTTTTTGACCTCCCGCAAAAGTATAAAGCTGATACGCGAGATGGAAAAACCATACACCACGGCGTTTCACTGCCAGCCCGAAAATTTTTCCAGCCACTTGTTTTTGCATCGCGTACCTTTTTTTAACAGGTTTTTGTATAGGCGTTTCAATCGGCTTTTTTATAAACGCACGCAATTTATCCATTGTCCCAGCAAATTTATCGCCGACCAACTTGTAAAAAACGGCTATACCGCCGACAAGCGCGTTATATCCAACGGCGTTATTCCCACCTTTGAAAAAAGGAACGTAAGCAAGCCGGAAGAATTAAAGGACAAAATTTGTATTTTATTTACGGGCAGGTATGTCCCTGAAAAGCGCCACGACCTTTTGATCAAGGCGGTCAAAATATCCAAATACGCAGACAAGATCCAGATTATTTTCGCGGGCGGGGGACCTAAGCTTAACAAAATCAAGAAATTGGGAAGGAGTTTAAAAAATCCGCCTATCACAAAGCTTTTTACAAAGGACGAGCTTTGCGACACCATAAATTACTGCGACCTTTATGTGCATCCGTCGGACGTGGAGATTGAAGCAATCGCCGCTATCGAGGCTTTCACCTGCGGGTTAGTGCCGGTGATAAGCGACAGCCCCAACTCGGCGACAGGGCAGTTCGCGCTTTGCGAAAAAAATTTGTTTCGTCACGGCGACCCCGCACATTTGGCAGAGCGCATAGATTACTGGATCGAACACGAGCAGGAAAAAAAGGAATTAGGCGAAAAATACATAACATACGCCGCGCAGTATTCAATAAAGAACTGCATGGACCAGATGGAAAAAATGTTTTTAGACAGCATCGAGCATTACACGTACTATTATGCGGAAAGGCGGCTGATGAAAGCGGCGGCGAAGAAAGAGGAAACTTGGAAAGCGGCATGGGCAACCGAGCCTCTCTTTGATAAGGAAAAGTTTGCCGCGCCCGTCGCCATTACGGAATTTGAGGAAACAGCGTCTGAAGAAATCGCTGTAAATAGTTAGAACCTGTATTCATGGATTGAAAATGCGGGATTTACGAGGGATTTTATGCCTGCAATACCCGTACTAAGAAGCATTCGCGGGTGTCGTTCCGTAGCAAGGCATTTAGGAAAAAAGCCGCGGACAGGCACGAAAAAATCCGCAAAGGCCGTCGTTTGAAATTATTAATACATGTTTTTAGAAAGGAGCCGTCCTTTTGAAAGGCGCAAAACACATAAACTTCGTCTACCCCGCCGCCCCGCACGAGCACATCATGCCCGTAAACGAAAGCAAGAGACCGGTAGGGCGCGCGGATTACAGGTTTGAGGACACCCGCTTTTGGTATCAAGTCTTGGCGGGTGTTGTTCGCGCCGCCGCTTGGGTAGTTTTTCCCGTATGGGCGTTTTTGTGGATGCGGACAAGGATAAACGGACGCAAGAATTTTCGAGCGCTTAGAGGGCAAGGGATTATAGTAGTCGCCAACCACGTCCACATTTTGGACGCGCCGGTGCTGGGCGCTTGCGCCACGCGTACCCGCAAGTTGCGCATAATAACGCTTAAAGAAAATATGAATCTTCCTTTGGCGGGGAGGATTATGAAGCTGTTAGGGTGCATTCCCTTGGGCGCGGATTACGGCGGCATGAAAAAGCTGACAAAGACCGTAGACAGCCTTTTGGCACGCAAAAAGCCGGTTTTATTTTATCCGGAGGCGGCGTTTTGGCCGTATTATACGGGGCTACGCCCTTTCACAACCGGCGGTTTCAGCTTTGCGGTAAAAAATAACGTCCCGGTCCTTCCCACGGTATATACCTTCGGGATAAACAAGCGCGGAATCAAAAACAGGCTGGTTTTGCATATTTTGCCCGCGATTGTTCCCGCCGTGGGCGAAAGCGCGGAGCAACTTTCTTTGCGCGCCTATGAGGCCATGCTAAAAATATCGCACGAATTTTACGCGGACAAGCGCAACAACAAAAGCGGCCATAAAGTCGAGATAGAATTTGGGGAGCCGCAAGCATAGAATAGCTTAAATTACAAATTACATAATTATAAACTACATATTACAAATAATGACGCGAACTATTATTTTTTTCGCGTTTTTTCTTTCTTTTTCGATTTCTTTTCGCTTTGGCGCTTATTTCGATTGCCATAAATATTTTTGTATGGTATTATATTAATAGAGAATTATTTTGCGAATTTTTCTCTTTTGAAAGCACGTAAAACGAAACCACCCTTCTTATACAATAAAACCGACCTTAACTCCACACTCCAAACTATTAAAAGCGGTGCGGCGGGGGCTTGCCCCCGCCCTACTAAAAAGGAGCCAACCATGGGACTAAAAACAGCAATCAAAACCGCCCTTATGCGCAATATTATGAAAAAGCGCAAGGCAGCGGCCGCTTTTGACGAGGTACTGAGCGAACACTATCAAACGCCCGACGACGCGGGCGAGGATATGAACAACAGCTATTACTTTTCGGCGCACACGTGGGACGGCGGAGCGCTGTTTGTACGCTACGCGCAGCGCGGCGGCGGGGACAAGGCGATGGCAGAGGTCTGGGCGGCGTACCGCGCTGCGGACGGCACCGCTTTTGTTAACCAAAACTGCCTGTATAAGCTGTCCGAAAGCCCGATGGGCGTGAAATGCGTTACCCCTTTGCGCGAGTGGCAGTTTTTCTTTAAGGGGGAGATGGCGCCCGTCGCCCCCTTCGGCGAGGAGCTGATTGCCCGCCCCATCGGCGAGCCCGTTTTTGCCGAACTTTCGGGCACATTCACGTCAAAAAACGGGTTGTACGAGTTTTCGCGCGAAACTGACGACATGGCGTTTTGCCGCGCCGTCGCCGCTGAAAAATGGAAAAAGGGCTTTTCGGACGACCTTAACCGCGAGAGCCAAACCCATATCGAGCAGGACGGACACATAAAAGCTGTGTTAAACGTCGGCGGCAAGGAATACAAAATCGACGCGCAAGCCGTGCGCGACCATTCCTATGGGCGGCGGGTGTGGAGCTATATGAACCGCCACACGTGGCGTATCGCGCTTTTGGAGGACGGCAGTTTGCTGAATACAAATGTCGTGCGCTATCCCGCGCTTAATGTGCGAGGGCTAAAATGCGGCTATAAAATGAAAGACGGCGTCATGGCAAACGTGACGGACGTGATTTTCCACGGCGGCGCGGCTTTGGACGGCTTGCCCCTCCGCGAGGACGAGTATACGGTAAAATATTCGGACGGGTCGGAAATCAAGCATGAGTTTAAAGCGGATATCGCCTTTCCCTTTGAATTTGACGACAAATACGGCAAATATATTATTTACGAAGGCATTTCTTCTTTTATCATCGGCGGCGTAAAGGGGCGGGGGATAACGGAGTTTGGATTTAACGGGGACAAGGGACGGTATGAGAGTCCGAAAATGGGTGATTGAATAGCGCACAGTGCACAGTGCACTAAAAAAGAGGTCTACGAAATGAGGATATTCCAATTAGGCGCTATCGACGCCACTCACATAAATGCAGCCGGGGGCAAAGCGAAGGGACTGGAGCGCCTTGCGCGGGAAGGATTTAACGTTCCGCCCGGCTTTGTCATGATCGATATCGAGGAAGAACGGGACTTGGACGCCGCCGCTGAGCATTATTTAAAATCCGGGCTTGGCAAGGTTGCAGTGCGGTCATCGGCTACGGTCGAGGACGGCGCTGATTATTCGTACGCCGGACAGTTCAAGACAGTTTTGAACGTCGAGGGTGGCGATGAATTTAAAAAAGCCGTTTTGGAGTGCTTAAATTCCTTAGAGGACGTGACCGCCAAAGAATACTCCGAAAAACTGAGCAAGGGCGGCGAAATAAAGATGAGCGTCGTCGTTCAAAGCATGGTGGACGCGGATTTTGCAGGCGTGTGCTTTACTTCCGACCCGTGCAACGCGGACAATTTGCTTGTCGAGGCGGTGGTCGGCCTTGGCGAGGCAGTGGTGTCGGGGACGGCGGCGACGGCGGGCTATTCCGTTCCTCGCGACCTGCTGAAGAATAAGGACGCCGATTTTAACACCGTCGCGGACGGGCAAAATTTATTATCCGCCCACCTTTTAAAGGAAATTTGCATTGAGTCCGCCCGCTTGCAGGAAATTTTCAAAATGCCCATGGACATAGAATGGGCGGTCAAGGGAGACACAATATATTGGCTGCAAGCCCGCCCCATCACCGTCACCGAGGTCTGCAACGAGGGCGAGCTCGACCCCAAAGAAGACCTTACCGGCTGCGTAATCACCCGCTGCAACGTGGGCGAAATGCTGCCCGGCGCGGTCACCCCCCTCACCTTGTCGGTCAGCGTGTACGCGATTGATTTTGGGCTTCGCAAAATGCTGTGTTTGGCGGGCGCGAACAAAAAAATGCGGGCAATTCCCGATTTCGGGTGCGTGTTCTCGACAAGCGGGCATCTGTTTTTCAATTTAAGCTATCTTTACGGCTTTTCCAAAGCGATTTATCTGACCGGTAAGGACGGCGTCGATATGTCGATTTGCGGCAGGCACTTAGAGGAAACGGGCAAAATCCTCGGCAAAAAGGCGAATTTTTTCAAAAAAATGCACAACACCCGCAAATATTTGAGCTTTGTGCTGTCGCGGAATAAGGCGCGGGCGGAAATCACCGCGCTCGCCGACACCTTTAAAATAGCGGCGGGCGAAAACGCGGCTCAAATGTACGCGGAAATCGACAAAGCCAAATACGCCGCCGACCGCGTCACATACCTGCACTACATAACAAGCTCGCATTCGGGGGCTATGTCCAGCGCGGTCATTCAGATTTTACTTGACAAGCTTAACGACGCGGACAAAAGCAAGGCGGTTTTGGCAGAGCTTTTGGAAGGAATCGACGGCATCGAAAGCGTGGACATCTTGGCTTCCTTGCGCCGCGTAGCAAGGGCGGTCTTAGAGGATAACCCCGCCGCGAGGGCTTACAACAGTGAGGAATTGGCGGTATATTTGAAAAACGCGGGGGCGAAAACGACGGAAGCGAGGGCGGAGTTTTTAAAGCGTCACGGCCACCGCGCCATACGCGAGGCGGAACTGCGCAGCTGCGGCTGGGCGGACGACGAAAAAGCCTTCACGGAATACCTCAGGACGGTTATAATGAGCGGCGCTAAGGATTCGGAAACCTCCGCCCCTCCCGACCTTAAAGCGGTGATAAGGGCGCAGGGTTTCAGGGGCTTATCCGCGAAAATCCTAAAATACCTGGTAAATCAGGCGCGCGACGGCGTCAAAAACCGCGAATATTCAAAGTCAAAAATGATAAAGGTGCTTGACGTTTTCAAGCAGGCGTACAGGAAGCTGGCGGTCATGCTTGTCGCGGAGGGCAAGCTCCCCGACGAGGACGCCGTTTTCTTCTTAACGCACGAAGAACTCGGGGTTGTGGCAAACGGCGCCGCCCCCGCGCTTGCCAAAAAGACGCTGCAGCGCCGCCGTTTGTTAAAAACGCAGCAGGAATTGTGTTTTTCGGAAGTGTACACAAAGAAGCCGGTGCCGCTGCCCTTTACCTCCTTGGCGCAATCGGGCGAGGTGCTGCG
Source organism: Bacillota bacterium (assembly GCA_009783515.1). Lineage (GTDB taxonomy): Bacteria > Bacillota > Clostridia > Christensenellales > Pumilibacteraceae > WRAF01. The sequence continues at coordinate 8,368 of WRDI01000035.1, forward strand.
CGGCGCGCCGATAAGCCGCGGCAAGGTGACGGGTCCCGCCCGCGTCGTCAAAAACGCGGCGGACGCGGGGCAAATCCAAAAAGGGGAAATCATGGTCGCCGCCTATACGGACATCGGCTGGTCGCCCTTTTACTGTTTGATAGAGGGCTTGGTCACCGAGGTGGGCAGCCCCCTCTCGCACGGCGCGGTGGTGGCGCGCGAATACGCCCTGCCCTTGGTATCAAACATCGCGGGGGCGACGTCCCTGATTCAGACGGGAGACATAATAACGGTCGACGGCGAGGGCGGGTGCGTGATTAAGCATTAAACTTGTATCCTAACCTCTTGTATAGTCAAACGGCGTCTTTTTTGTCCAAACCCCTCACCGGCAAAAAGAGGGCTTTTTGCCTAAAATGCCTCCGAGCCGTCAAATTGTTGTCGCAATTTGCAAGGGCGGACACGCTTTAGTGCGCACAGCCCGCCAAGAAGGCGAGGCCGTTCATAGCGCTACGGAGTTTATTCTGAGCGTAGCGAAGGAACTTGCGCTTTTTATCGGGTTTAATCTAAAAAATCCACTCGTTGTACTTTCGCGTTAGGTTATGATACAAGTCTGTCGATAAATGAAGGTTAAAAAATTATGGACGAAGTTTTGAATTTGGTACTAAAATATGTGCCTCTGACAGTCTCGGTTTTGGCGCTGTTTTTTTCGTTGTTTAACAACATCAAGAGCCACAAAAAATCCGTGTACTTCGAGATAGACAACCAGTACGCGGGACTGTTAAAAATCGCGCTTCAGTATCCGGAATTTCGGGATTTCAACAAGACCTCCGTATATATCAACGAGGATAAAAACAGCGATTTTTTTCTTAGATACCACGTGTACGCTTATATGGTTTGGAACACTATCGAAACCATTTTCGACCAAAGTCGCAAAAATAAAAAAAGCAGGATTAAATTGGACACATGGCTACCTGTGATAAAGGACGAAAACAAAATACACTACAGCTGGTTTACCCACAATATCCACCTGTTCAAACCGTTATTTTCGGACTATGTGATAAACAAGCTGAATAATTTGCTGATAAAAAGGGTTTCTGCAAACGAAATACACGAAATTTATCCCTATTACGTTCGGCAGTTCGCCACCGAGGAAAGAAAAAGCCAAGAGCAACTAAAGCATTTGCTCTCAAGCGATAGTTACAGGTTCTATATCGCTTACCATAACTATCTGCCCAAAAACGAGAATATAATAGGTTACGCTTTTATCTTCATAGACGACAAAAACAAGGGGCTTTGGATAGATTATTTGGCGGTGGTTCCCGGCTTTCAGTCCGCGGGCTACGGCACGACCATTTTCAACAAGGTGGTGGACGAGGCGAGCGGGGGCAACTACAACGTCTTTATCGAGGTGGAGACCGCCGAAAGCGATGACCCGCAAAATCCGCGCAACAAGCGCGAAAGATTTTATCAAAAGCTAAACTGCCGTAAAATGCCGTACGAATATTACCTGCCCACGCCCGCCGGCAAGGAAAGGTTGCATTTATATTGCCGTCCAAAGGATAACAACGGTACGATACATAAATCGAATATACAGGCAGTTATGACGAATGCGTTGTCGTTTATCCACAGCGATTTAACGCACGCGCAGGGCGTGATAGAAGAAAACTCCCGCAATATGACGCAGGCGTTTCATTACGAGTAGTGCAAGTACCTATCCAGTAATCCCCTGCCCCGTATATAATGCAAAAGAGTGTCTCCGTGCAGTACGTCCGCTCCTAAAGCAAGCGACAAGGAAACGTCGGGCAGAGATAAAAAATCCTTCAGCCAAAAGCCATCGTCGTCAAAAAGCTTGAAATAGACGGGGTACGCTTCGTTTATTACGCGGATTACGTCGTAAATATGGCGCAGAAACTCGTCTTGATATACTTGTAAGCGGTAATCGGCAAGCTCGATTTCCCTGATTTTGAGGTAGGGCGGCGGCATTCCCGCGCTCTCGAATTCGTTCACACCCAAGTATTCGGTCAAACGGGCGGCGTGCAAGCTGTTGTCGGGCGGGAAGGAAAAGGGCGGGCTTTCTAAAAATGCCGCGTAAGCGCGCGCGACGACGGGTGAAAGCAAAAATGCTGCGTCAAAAAGATCGATATTTTTGCGCCTTTCGTGCGTTAAAAGCATAGAGAACGCGGCGGCGGCTTGAATCGCCCCACTTTGCAATAGGGACGCTCCCGCGGTCTCGATAAGCGCGGCGACGGATAAACAAGCGGAAAAAATTTCTTTTTTAAGGCGGGCGGAGCGTTTGGGATGGATTCGCACCGCTTCCAATAAGTTATGCACCGTTTTTTGCGCCTCGCTAAAGACGTATCCGCAGACGGGGCTTCCGCCGCTTCTTCTCACGTTGCCACCGCCCCCGCCGAATAAAAGCGCGGCGATATCCCAATCAAACAACGCCAAGTACATATTAATTACAAAAGCGAAGCCGGACGGCGGGTCTATTCCCTCAAAATCTTCCAAAACCGTGCATTTGGGGAACTTTTTCAGGTCAAACCCATTCGCGCTTTGCACAAAATCGAACCGCGAAAGGTTTCCCCCTCCGCACATCAAATGCTTAGTCCCCGCCCCGCGCTTTGCTATTTCGGCGGCGGCGTATTTCCCCAGCGTGTTATATCCGCCCTCGCTTATTACAAGGCGAATGTCTTCGGGTATGTCCGATTTTTTCAGAAATTTTTTGAGGATGCGGAAAAAGACGCCCGCTGTGTCGAACTCATCGGGAATATGTAATTTATAAAAACGTGATAATTTTTCCTTTAACGTTTGATTATCGCTTAAAAATAGGGCTTTCACCCCCGATGGCATAAAATTTGTAATTTCAAATCCCGCCGCCAAAACGGTTTCCTTTTTATATCCGTGTGATAATAAACACGAACATTCCTCGTTTTGTTTTACTTCCGCAGTTTCCACACGGGAATTTTAGCATAGTAAAAGGCGCGGTTTTTGTGACTTAATGGCGGGAAAAGGGGAAAAAGAAAACACAATGCGCAAATACTCAATGTGCAATATCCAATAAAGGTCAAATTTCAATAAAAATAAAATGGAATGTTACTCAAAGTTCGATGAAAATATAAAATCAATAAATGTAATTAAACATTTGACATTTCGCATTGAGCATTGCTTAAAACGTCCAATCCCCGTCCTTGAATATCACCATATTCCCGCCGCCACGCTTTTTGGCGACAACGGACAGGTCGGGCGTGCCTATCATAAAGTCCACGTGCTCTAACGAATCGTTAATACCGCGCTCTTTCAACTCGTCCTTTGTCATCTCTAATCCGCCCTTTAAGCATGCGCCAAAGCCCCTGCCAACCGCCAAATGGCAACTGGCGTTTTCATCAAACAATGTGCAGTAAAACAACGTTTTAAGATTTTGTATGGGCGAATTATAGCCCACAAGCGCGACCTCGCCCAAGTATCTTGCGCCTTCGTCGCTTTCAATTATACCTTTAAGGGTTTCGTAGCCATCCTCCGCACCGAAGTCGACGACGGCGCCCCCTTTAAATTCAAACCAAAAATTCTTGATTATCGCACCGCGCCGCACCAAAGGCAACGACGATACCACCTTCCCTTCCGCCTTGCGGTAATCGGGCGAGCAAAAAACCTCCTCGGTCGGTAAATTAGCCGTAAAAGCTCGGCCGTAAAAACTCTTTTCCGCCGCGCCCGAAAACACATACCCTTCGGGCAGCCATACCTCAAAATCTGTGCCCAAACTGTTTTTGAAGGTCAGCGACTCTATGCCCGCGTCGTTCAAAATCACGCTGCGCCGCTCTAAATCATGTTCGTGCTTTTTCCACGCCGTAAGCGGGTCGGGCGTGTCCATCCGCAGGGTTTTGTAGACGTAATCCCACATTTTACCCAACGCCTTTTCCGCGGTCAAACCGGGGAAGACCTTTTTTGCCCACGTCTCGTTGGGGTAAGCGCAAAGGCACCAACGGGTCTTATTGCTGCCCGTAGATTCACGGAAGCGTTTAAGCGCGATCGAACTCGCGATAGTGCTTATCTTGATTTTTTCGGGGTCTACGTCGCTTAAAAAATCGGGAAGCTCGGACGCGATGCCTAAGTACGCCGCCTTTTTTTCGATTAAGTAATCGCGCGACGCGACGACGTAATCGGGGACCTCGCGCAATGTTTCATCGCTTTGGTATTGATACGCCAATTTCCCTTGCTTGGGGCTGCCCCAAAACATCACGACGCGGCAGGCGCCCGCCTTATAGGCGAATTCGGCCACGGCGTCGGCGAGCGGCGCGCACTCGATGTCGGCGGATATGGCAAGCATCTCGCCCTTTTCAAGGTTTAAGCCTTGTTTGACAATCAGCTCGGCATACATTTGCAGTTTTTTATCCATTATATTTTCTCCTTTTGGGTTGGCTATTAAAGGTCGAGTGAGTATGAGATTTGGAGCGTGGAGTTGCGGTTGGGCGTTATGTATCACGTAAATGCGCCTCTAAAAACAATCATTTTGTTTCGTAAGCCATTCAATCTCTTGTCATCTTTGTAAACAACCTGTATGCGTTTTCACGAGTTATTTCCGCAACCTCATCTTCCGTAACACTCAAATATTCCGCCGCTTTCGCTGCCACAAACTTGATGTGCGCGGGTACATTCAGTCGCCCCCTAAACGGTTCGGGGGTAAGGTACGGGCAATCGGTTTCTATCAATAACCTGCCTTTCGGGATTGACCGCACAATATCGGCGTAACGGCGGGCGTTTTGGTAGGTAATAACGCCGGCGAAACTGATGTAAAACCCTTGCGACAGGTAAAACGCGGCGGATTCGACGGAGCCGGAAAAACAGTGCAGCACGGCGGGAGCCTTAAAACGGGCTCTGTTCACTTTGACGATTTTTTGCATATCCCCGTCGGCGTCTCTGAGATGAATTATCGTCGGCAGCCCGCTTTGTTCCACCACCTCTAATTGCCGCAAAAACCAGTATTGTTGAAGCTGTGGGTCCGCGTCGTCGTAGTGGTAATCGAGTCCTATTTCGCCGATTGCCACGCATTTTGGGTGTTTTGACAGCGCAAGCAACTCGTCAAGGTCGGCTTC
>WRDI01000036.1 GCA_009783515.1 Bacillota bacterium
ACGGTGGCCACTCCTGCAAAACTATTTGACCGACCAGCCCTCCCCGTGATATAATGGCAATGAAAAAAAAAGATACCCAAAGGAGTACCTCATAATGGAAAAAACAATAATTTCGACTTCTGCCGCGCCCAAAGCGGTGGGTCCGTACAGTCAGGGCGTCAAAATCTCAGGTGCCGGCGAGTTTTTCTACTTTTCGGGGGCGCTTGGTATAGACCCCGTCACCTCTAAAATCGAGGGCGACTTAAAAGCACAAACTCAGCAAGCCCTCAAAAATATCGGCGAATTATTAAAGGCCGCAAACCTAACCCCCGACAACATAATCAAGTCCTTGATTTTCCTTGTCGACATGGACGACTTTCCCATCGTCAACGCTGAATATGCCGCTTTTTTCAGCGGCGACTTCCCTGCGCGTTCATGTGTACAGGTTTGCAAACTCCCCTTGGGCGGTCTTGTGGAGATTGAGGTTATAGCGGCAAGGTAGTTGTCAGCTATCAGATAATATTTATTATTTAATTTATTACTTCGGCAGCAAACAGAAAATCGTTTTTTCTTGATATGTGTTGCGAAAACGATGGAGTATTTACTCCAGTTTTAATAATACTGACTGCTAATAATTTATAACTGAAAACTGTAAATTGTAAACTTATAAAACCTCCACCAACTTATTCCCTACCTGGTCGCACGAGGTAATATAATATTCTACGCCGTCCATCACCACGCACGGCATACTGCGCACATTCCGCCCGTGCAGGTGTCCGTACACCACCTTGTCCACCTTAAACTCGCTAAATAACTCGGTCATACGGCTCTTTTCGGGGCGGCAATTAAACGGCGGGTAGTGAATCAGCGCGACCGCCCTGTCGCCTTCACCCCGCTTTTTTGTCATTTCTTCCAAGGATAAGCGCATACGGATAAGCTCGCGCTCGTATATTTTTTTGTCCTCCTCCGTCTCGCCATCTACGCTCCAGCCGCGGCTACCGCAAAACAACACATCGCCTAATCGCAGGCAGTCGTTTTGCAAGGCGAACATATTGGGTGGCAGGACGGCGCGAACCGCGCTAATCGACTTCCACCAGTAGTCGTGGTTGCCGCGTATAATAATCTTTTTACCCGGGTACTTCCCCAAGTATTCAAGGTCGGGAACGGCGGCGGGTAGCATCATCGCCCAGCTTATGTCGCCCGCAATCAAAACAACGTCGTCCTCCGTCACCTTTTTGCACCACGACTGCTCAACCCGTAAAAGATAATCCTCCCATGCCCCGCCGAAAACGTCCATGGGCTTGGGATTATTGATAGACAAATGCAAATCACTTATGGCAAAAATCTTCATCGCGGGTAATGGTAGCATATTTTTGCGGTTTTTGCAAGCATTTACGCCGAATTCTCTACCCTCTGTTCTCTAAAACTCTAATCTATAACGTGACATACCCCGTTTTTCGAATAATATCCTGTACTTGTGCGACCGTCAGCGAGTTTATGGGATTTTTTGTGTTGACAAAAAAATAAAAAGCGTCATGTCCTATCGACGTCAAAACAAATTCCTCACCCTTTGCGGTCGCCGCGGCTTCTTGCTCCGCCGAGGGCTCGAAGGCGAATATCATGTCTACTTTTTTGTCCGCCAAAAGCCTGTATGCCGCGCCCGTTTTGGTACAGCTTAAGATATTATGTTCGTAAGGACCGCCGTCCTGCGCGGCATCAAGAAACCAAACTCTGGCATGGTAACCACCGGGATTAAGATTATAATAATCCCTAAATCCGGAATACGCTACCTGAACAAAAGCGGAACACACGGGATAAAACGCCGTCGCGCCGTCTAATTTCGGCGTAGTCATCATATAGTCAAATTGTAGCGTCACCGGTTCGTCCAAGGTTACCAAAATACTTTGCTCGTAAGGGTTGAACGGAAAAGCTTCGCCAAACCTATAATCGTCGACTTCCTCCAAAAATTCGATGCTTTCGCACCGTAGTTTCATCTCTCTATATTCAAATTCGGGGTACTGATAAAGCACTCACAAAACCCAAGGCATAGGCAAAGTGCGGCGGCAATCGCGGCGTTTAAGCCATATTTAAGCACCTGCCTGTCAGCACCCTTATACAATCGACAAGCCGTCAGCCAAAATACCAATTCATAGACGGCAAGGCACAAAATGATAAAGGTCGGTACAAGCGTCCGGTCGGCAAGAAGAAATATCGCCAAAAGAGGCGAAACGATTGGACTAAGGACAAAAGTCACCACTACGGCGGCGGTATCGGAAAATATATAAACAAAGGCGACCAAAACGGTAGTGATAATCAGCAACACGAATAATGCAATCCTATGTTGCATTAACGAGCCTTTGCCGCGTTTTTTAAATCTAACCGACAACAAAAACGCGATTAACGCGCCGGCTAAGACCCCCGTCGCATTAATTAAAGATAAAGAAACTCGTGATTACCTCAAGTGCCGCTCCCGCAAACCCGCGACCAATCATGATAGGAAAAAAGAGCAGCGGCGTAATGGTCAGCAAAAACAGTGGAAAGAAAATCAACCGGTGCAATAAAATTTTTTTTATCGTCAAAACGCCTTTTTGTTGACGCTTGGGATTGGAGTTGTTTTGAATGTCGATTTATTCATAGTTTACCCTCATTCATTTATACAGCTTTTCAAAAATGCCGAAATCACAGGCGAGGGGCTGTTCGGGCGCGCCAAAAATTCGGGGCGGAAAAACACCCCGACAAAAAACCTGTGCCCGTCCTTCTCGTAAGCCGCGACGGAGCCGTCCTCGCATATGCCCGACAATCGTATCGGCAGTCTGTCGAAAATCTCCTTGGGGACGTACATTTTGCTTTTAAACCTCTGCCCTGCGCTCTCTCCGTACAATTTGTGCAACAAACTCCCTTTAACAAAGTCCACCGCGTACTGGCCATATTTGTGCTTGTCGGTCAAAAACGTGCTCTTTTCGCCCGCAAACAGCCCCAAATACGCCGCGTCGCTTAGCAAAAGCGTCGGAATATCGTTTTGCTCCGCCGTCGTTATCAGCGCCTTTAAGACAACCCTGCCCGCCGCGCCCGTTTCCGCCGTAATAATAATCCCGTGTAAAGCTGCGAGTTCGCCGCCGTCAAACCCGCCGTCCATGTTAAACGGCACAACTTCCACCCTCTTGCACACTTCCACGCCACTAATCAAGAGCGCGTGACGCAGCGACATATTTACGTCCGCCTTGTCCGCGTTTTTGCCTATCAATCCAATCCGCAAACAACTTGATTCACCTTCCAGCCGCTTTATACTTTCGCAAAAACTTGTTAAAGCACCCAAATCGGGCGCCCTGTCCTCCATTCTTAACTTACGCAAGACAACGCCGCAAAACCCCTCCTCCTCCAACATCAGCGGTATCTCATAGATATTGGGCGTAACCATGCTCTCGATTACGCAGTCGCGGTCCACGTTGCAAAACAGCGACAGTTTGCCCCGCGTTGAGGCGTCCAATGGATAATCCGACCGGCACACGATGACGTCAGGCTGAATCCCTAGATTTTGCAGCTCCTTCACGCTGTGCTGCGTAGGCTTGGTTTTTTGCTCGCCGCTTACGTCGATATACGGCACCAAAGAAACGTGGATATACGCGACATTGGTCTTGCCCAAATTCGCCTTTAATTGCCTTATAGCCTCCATATACGGCTGAGTTTCGATGTCGCCCACCGTACCGCCAAGCTCGACAAGCACGATGTCGGCGTTCTCTCCGACGCGCAAAATGCACCGCTTGATTTCGTCGGTGATGTGCGGCACCACCTGCACGGTCTGACCGTCGTAAAAATTCTGGCGCTCCTTCTCGATTACTAAATTGTAAATTTCGCCCGACGTGATGTCGCCGCGCGCCGTGATGTTTTCGTCCAAAATGCGCTCGTAATGCCCTATTACAAGGTCGCAAGAATGCCCGTCGCTTGTGACAAAGGTTTCGCCATACGACTTTGCGCACAAATTGCCCGCGTCGATGTTGAAGTACGGGTTGAATTTTACCACGTCCACGCGGTAGCCCCGCGCCTTCATCAGCTTACCAAGCGACATGGCGGTTATCCCTTTTCCAAGTCCGGAAACGACGCCGCCGGTGAAAAATACGTATTTAGACATTTTTATGCTCCTTAGTGTGTGATGTGAGGGACGATATGTAAGGCGTGACCCGGCAGAATGCTCAATGCTCAATGCACAATGTTCAATTAAGGTTGAGGTTTATTGTAAAATATATCGTAGGGTGCGGCGCCTCGACGCACCGCACATCAAAATATTGTAATTCAGAGCGAAGCTAAGAATCTCAACCGCCTAATATTCCCCTCCCTCGGAGGGGAGTTATTACGGTCATTTTTTATTAAAACTCAACCGTCCCTCTCCCCTCTCCCCTCAAAAGCGGTGTGGCGGGAGCAAGCCCCCACCCTACGACATGGCGGACGACCAATGGTCGCCCCTACTATAACAAATTAACTTTCATTATGCGTTGTTTCATTGCGCATTACAACTTAAACCCCGTCTCCTTCAACTTCCCTATATTGTACTCGATTATCCGCACCAAATTAGCAAATATGTCCTTCACCGCCGCCTTTTCCGTTATTACCCTGCTCAGCAAATCGCCCGTTATGTCGGAGTGGGCGTAGAAATTCCTTTTGGCAAAATACTCGCTGTATAACGCGCTCATCACCTCGGCAAAAACTATCGACCCCGATTTTTTTCTGTACCCCAATTTCAATAAGTACAATCCGTCCTGCTTCTCGAACGCCTGGCCAATCATCTTGACTTCTATACCACGCGCCCGTTGCAGGTCGAAAATCAGCCGTTCCAAGCCCCTATACGGCGGCACAAGCAGCATGGAGTAATCGGACAGCCGCACCTCGTCGTTGCCGATGTCCATCATGCCTATGGTCAGGTCGATGCGGGACTGCTCGGACAAGAACTCAAAGGCGGCGGGCAGCAGCTTTTTAAGCCGTTTTTCCATGTCGCGCGCGCGCTTTTCCTCGCCCGTAAGGTCGATGTGCGAGGACACGGCGGTCACAAAATCGCTGCCCTGCGATACGATTATCTGCACCTCGCCAAAGAGTTTCGACCGCCGCCCCTGTAATTGCAACGTGTTTTTGCCCTCGGCGTAGCGCATATAGACCTTGTTTTTGCCCTCCTCGATGATGTAGTCACCCATTGCGTTCTGGCGGCAGACCGCGCCGGGCAGCGCCTTGATTTTTTTAAGCGCGTCCTCGAATTTTTGCGGCTCGAACTTCTTTATTGAAAAGCCGTTTTTATACAGTTCGTCCGCCGATTGGGGGCTGGGGGCGGAGGGCTGGGGGTCGTAGGGCGCGACGCCCTCGGCGCGCCGCGTAGGGTGGGGGCTTGCCCCCGCCGCGCCGCTTTTCGGAGATAATTTGTCAAATGGCGCGGACTTTTTTTGCGCGGCTGACGCGGGCTTTTTGTTTGCGTCGTCCTGATTTTTGTTTGCTGTGTCCTGCTTTGTATTCGCGGCAGTTTCGGGCTTTTTATTTGTAGCTTTCTGCTTTTGGCTTGCGGCTTCCTGCTTTTGGCTTGTGGAAGCGTCTGTATTTTTATTTTTAGCGGACGGCTTTTCGCTCTTGCTTTGCGTACTTTTTGGTTTTAACCGCGTATTTTGCGCGGGAATTTGCTGATTTTGCACGGGGGGCTGTACGTCCGCCGGCACATCAATCACGGGAGTGGTTTTTGCCGTTTTTTCTTTCGCGGCGGCTTTTTTTGCTTGTCCGTCTTGCGTTTTTTTGCTTGGATTTTCCCGTATGGGCGTCTTTTTCCCCTTCTTTTGATCCTTTTGTATGTCGGGCGGCTTGCTATCAATAGCGGAAGGCTTGGTTATTACTTCCGCCATGGCAAAAGCGACATTGCTAATATCCCCCTCCGCTATTTCAAATTCGCACTCCAAAAGCTTGCTTATCACTTCCTCGGCGGTGATAACTAATGTCCGCGAATTGGTTTCATAAACCACACTGATATGCTCGTCCTCGCAAGCAAAAGCATACCTCTCCTGCGTTACGCTTTCCGTCGCGGGCTTATATCCCTTCAACGCCAGTTGCGGGATGTTTTTCAGCCTTTTGATAAAGCCGTCGAATATTTCTATTTTACAGTCGTTTTTGACTACCCTGCTGTTTCCTTTCATAAATTCTCAGGCATTTTTCTTTAATCTCGGGCATTTTTCTTTTAGGAAGTGTTCGCAAAGAAGCAAATCAGAAAAGAAAGTTGCGTTGGCCCAAAAAAAAGAAAATGCGGCTATTTTTTATTTTTTTATGGTGAGGGGAAATAAAAAGCGGAAAAATAATACTCGATGTTCTATGCAAAATTTGCAATCCTACGCCCAACTTCGGCCACCCCGCCCCAAATAAGGAAGCCTTTGGGTTTCGCAACAAATGTGTCACAGGCATATCTGCTTAATGCATCGCCTCCCTTAAGGGGAGAACATTTAAACGGTCGTTTTTTACTTAAAATTCGACTGTCCCTATATCCTCTCCCTCTCCCCTAAAAGCGGCGCGCCGAAGACGCCAAAGCCCTGCAAAAGGCAGGCGACCAATAAGACCTTGACGAGAAATGTTCGCGGTCTTGCTTCGCAGGGTCGCCCCCGCGAAACGATTACCACTTTAACTCCACACTCTTAACTTCTCACTTATAACTCTAATCCAACCTTTACTGTGCATTATGCGCTAAAAAAAGGGGCGGCTCAACCCTTGAACCGCCCTTGTCCTTGCCTTTTACTTTTTAACGGTCCTAAAACGGACTACATACACAATTACACCCGCAAGCAGCAGCACACCTATGACAATCAATACGGTGGTAAGCACGACGGGGGGGGTAGGAGTGCGACCATCTTTTTTGAACACCTCAATTTGGAAGGTCTGCACCGATTTGATATCGTTGCTGTTTGTGATTTCGTAGGTCAACTCATACTTGCCAGCATCCACAAAATTCCAGCCGCTCTCCAAATCTTTATTCAAATCGTCCAGTTTTGGATACGACCTGCTTACCGCCGAGATGTTGGCGCCGTTAGGTCCCTTAAGCGTGATTTCTATCCTGGTAACGGTAGTGCTTTGGTTACCTTCCGCAGTGATCGTAGGCGCTGTGCGCACAAATTCGCTACCGACGAATGCGGTCTTGGGAGGAGAAACGGTGAAGGAAGGCGGCGTCCTGTCGCCAATCCTTATGATGTGCGTCGAGGTGGCGTTCCCGCTACTCGATTTTGCCGTGACGGTGATGTTATAGTCGCCCTCCCTTTCGGCGGGGAAAGCAAAAATGCCGGTAAACCTGTATTCTACTTCTGTTTCAACACCTTCCTCGTCCTTTATAGTTTCTTTCGCCTTAAAGGTACGCTCTTCATTTGGCTTTTCGTAAACCTTGCGAGCCGTGATTTTTTCACCCTTAAACCTGACCTCGACCTCGACCTCGGCGTTTTCAAACTTGGTAAAGGCAGTGATTACAGGAAGATTAATAAACTGGTCTTTCACATACACTTCGGCGTTTTCAGGCTTGGCGGTATCGCGTATAAACTTGGGGACAATGTCGTGGATTTCTATGGTAGGTTTCTCGTTGTTCTTCAGTTCGACGCTGTACGCCGTCCTGACGGTGCTGTTGTCCAGCGTATCCTTATCGTCAGCCCAATCGGTATAATCCTCGATAACGTAATCGCGTATACGATACGTCGTGGTGGTAAAGCCGGTAAAGACATTGTTCATCAGCCCGAAGCCTGAGCCCTCGACATAACGCACAATCACGTTTTCTACCGAAAGATCATTAACGCTGAATGCTTTTTCAAGCTCGTATTCCGTCCTGATCAAGCCCGTCTTTTCTATCTTGGCAGCGGTTTCGATAATGCCGCCACCGCCGGTCGCCTTAGCAACGTCAAAGCTGTACCCAAACGCGATCGTCTTGCCGGAAATGTCATAAACCCTGATATTTATGCGGTGTACGCCTTCCTTCACGGGGGTAAGGGTGATGTCCCTCACGCACATTGTGTAAACGTCGTCTGCTTTGTCCTCAGTGTCCTTGCCCGCAACCTGACGGTTATAGATATAAGCGGAAACGGATACGGGATCGCCATCGGGGTCGGTTACGAAAATTTCGACGCCGGTATAACTGACGTATTTAATGTTTTTGACGGCAAAATCGCCCAAAACCATCTTTTCTTTCTGCTTGCCGCCACTTAGGTCAAGCGCCACGCCTTCCGCCGCGCCAGCATCGTCGCTTTCAGTCAGCTTGACGTCCTGCTGGATGCTACCGCTGTAAAGCATATCGATTTCGATAGTGGTGGTTTCTGACCTGTTGCCCACGTCGTCTGTCGCCCAAAACTTGAATGTGACCTTGGGGTCAAGGCTTGCAAGCGCAAAAGCGTAATCCTTGTTATCTTTGGCTATAAGCATATAGTGCGTATCGCCGATTTTCTCGATGTTGTACGTTTCGCCGCCCTTTACGTCAAATTCATTTATAACGTCGCAGGTTATGCCGTCAAACTTCACGGTAGCGCCCTCGGCGACAACAGCCGCGCTGGACATTTTGTACTCGGTGGTAAGGCGGGTATCGTCGTCCGGGAACAATGGTATTACCGGCACGGTAAAGGAATCTTTTTCGTTGTTAATGAGAACATATTTGGGAATATCAAGATTGTTTTCGTTCACCTTGGGCGGCTCGATATCGCTGAAAGTGCGCGAAAGATTGGTGACAACCGACCTTCTGGCGGCGCCCGATCCTCCGTTATCTTTGGTATCCCGCACCTGGTAAGTCCACGTCCAATCGCCGTACTTCTGTCTGTCGTCCCTAAGGTTTGCGTGTCCGCCACTGTTGTTCTCATCGCTGAAGAAAAGATATTCAAATGAAAACTTCATCAAGCCGTCCGCGTTCGCCTTCAACTTACAATCCTTATGGTCCGTCACAAAATAGGTGTTATAGGCAGAGGTAACGGTCACGCCGCCCTCGGCCCTGTAATCCTTTATGTCCCCCACCCAGCTCGCCACGGTGACGTTGGCAGGGCTGACCAAATTTATGGTGAGCTTGAGGTCGTCCGTAGCATCCACGTTGTCCACAGCGTAGGGTAAGGGCAAATTAAACGATAAGTCCGTAAGATCCGTCGACCCGGGGTCATCTTCATTCCCGTCCCATCTGCTGACCTTGGTCAAGCCCCACTTGGTGGGGATGAGATCGTCGGCAAGTTCGCGGATAACCGGGGCAAGCTTGTCCGAACAAAAGATGTCATAATCGTGGGTGGAGGACGAACCGCCGCGTGTATGCGCTACATAGCTGACAATGTATCTGCCCTCGTGGACGGGGTAGAACGAAACTACGTCCTTGTTGTTAAACTTGACCTCCCCGCCTTTTGTGGTAAGGTCGGCATAGCCGTAATCGTTGGGTTTATATTCTCTGACGGGCGCAACACCGCCTTGGCCGTCGGGACCTATGACCGACACCTCGATAAAAACGTTCTTTTCATAAACGTCGCTGGCGGTGGCGATGGGCAACGTGTACAGCGCGTTAAGGTTTGCCGTACCCGTCATGCTGAGTGTATTGAGAACGGGCATAGCGGTGTATTCAAAATTGTCCTGAACAAGCACCGTGTATTCCTTGGTGTATTTTTTGACGGCGTCCGCTCCGGTCTTTGCCCAAAAGACAAGGCTGAGCGACCCCGACATTTCTGCGATTATGTCCCCGGAGCCAACCCTGCGGGCTATATCCTCAGAGTATTGCACTCCCTGCGCTCCGCCGTTATCCACAACGATAACCTCGCCGCGGCTGTTTTTGTAAACAAGCTCGAACACGGGCACTTTAATCGAGTCACCCTTCGCAAGATAGGTGGGGATAAAGTCGTCAACCTTTTCGTTCACGCGCACATAATATTCCCTGTCCTCATAACAAAAAACATTGTAAGAATACTCGGCGTCGCCGTCGATTTCGCTGTAGGTTACTTTGTAATGGCCGAGCTGCGTGGCTGTATAAACGTTTTCATTCGCCGCTTTGGCGGAAGCCCGTTCTCCGGCAGGGGTCACAACCTTGCGCGAGATCCCGTCGGCGGCGGCGGGTACTTCAAAGGTATCTCCCTCTTTCACCCGCGTAACCATCGTTCCGACAAAAAATTTGCCGGAAAAGCCCGCGTCGGCGCGGACCAAAACGCTAAGGCTGCCGATATTGACAGAAACGGCCAGCATAACGGCAAGTGCAAGCAACAAAGCGCTTTTTAGTTTTTTCATTGTTCGTCTCCTCTTGTACATAGAAAACTTCGTGCCTGTTTTTGTTCTCCAAAAACCCCGTATATCGTTTCCTATAGTAAAAATATATGAATAACATTACGATTGTACCAAATACCTATTGGGCTTGTCAAACAATTTATGCCATTTTAAAGCTTAAATTCCGCAAGATTTTGTGTTAGATTGATAAAGAAAGCGGTAGGACAATCGTAAAGCTATTATTTACCTAAGCTTTGGTAATTATGTAAAAATTTTCCCAAGCGTTTCGCAGAAATTAAGGAATAGTACGGAAAATGGAGAGTGGAGTTAAGGTCAAATTCTGGCGCATAATAATTCGGCGTACAACGAGGTTCAATTTTTTATTAAATCTCGCCCATAACTCCACACTCCATTCTCCGCACTTATATAAAACCCCGACATTAACTCCACTCTTCACTCTCTCACTTATCTATTCAACAAGCACGCCCTATACAACCCCTTAAGCGTCAGCGTGCGATCAACAATATCAATCACTCCCGTGTGAGGCGCGATAATCTCGCTAAGCCCTCCCGTCGCGATAACCCTTGGGTCGCCTTCCATCTCCGCCTTGATTTGCCGCACAATATACTCGGTAAGCCCGATAAAGCCGCCCACAATACCGGCCTGCATGTTTGTTATGGTGTTTTTGTTAATCGCCTTAGCGGGCCTTACAAGCTCCACTCTCGGAAGCTTTGCCGCGCTTCTGCTCAACGCGTCGGCGGCAGACTTAATCCCTATCGAAATAGCCCCGCCCAAAAACTCTCCCCTCTCGCTGACGGCGTTGAAAGTGGTGGCGGTGCCGTAGTCAACGACCACGCAGGGTCCGCCGTAGCCGTAATACGCACCCAGGCACCCCATAATCCTGTCCGCGCCCACCTCTTTGGGGTTGTCGTATTTGATGTTGAGCCCCGTTTTTATCCCCGCGCCCACAATGATGGGTTTGACCTTAAAGTAATAGTCAATCATGTGTTCGATGGTATAATTGAGGTTGGGGTTGACGCTACATACCACTGCGCCCTCGAATTCGTCGGTGGTAAAGCCCGATTGCGACAGCATACTTTTTAGATTGAATCCATACTCGTCCGAGGTTTTGTTAAGAGCGGCGGAGAGGCGGAAGCTGTACTTGAGTGCGCCCTCGTCGAATACCCCGAATTTTATGTTTGTATTGCCTATGTCGGCTGCGAGAATCATGGTAGTTTCTCCCGTGGGTTAAAATATCCCTTTTTCAGTGCATAGTGCTCAGTGAAGGTCATTTTTATTTAATAATATCATTCATGCGAGCTTGCTCGCTCTTCATGCTTGAGGCACTTCATATCTTCATAAGCGGAGCGCCTTCATTCTTTACCCTCCGCCATATCCTCTTTACCCTTTCTCCGTCCACCGTTAATCTCCATAAAAAGCCTCGGTACGGCGCGCTTTGTCCCAAGCACAATCGGCGGCAAAAGCAGGGCGTTTACAAAAATCTCCAAAGTTCCCGCTACAACCAACTCCATAAGCCCGAAATTCACTTGCGGCAGCCACGGAAGCAGTTTTAAACCTGCGGGCATAGCGCTTATGTCTAAAGTGAATAAAAATATCCCGACAAAAACGGTGTTCAAAAGCGAACCCGCCGCCCCCGCCACAGAAATAGCCGCAATTTTTGCCGCCGTGTTTTTCGGTTTTATGAGTTTTGTCAAAAGTTTATAAAAAAAGTAGATTATAGGACCTATAAACATTCTCGCGACTATAGGCACAAACGGATATTCCAAAAAGAACCACCCAATCGCGCTTGTAGGTCCGACAATATAACAAAACAAAAGGCTTATTACGCCAAACATCGTCGACGCAAAAAAACTTATTCCCAAGCTGAGACAGCAGGCGGCAAAAAGCGTGGGCAGCAAAAACGGTCCGATATAGGGTATCCACCCCAATACAAACGTCAGCGCGACCAAGACGGCGCAAACGCTGATGATAAGCGACATTCTTTTCATTTTTCCTCCGTTGCGCTTTCGTCGAGGATAATTGCCCACTTGTCGGCAGCGTATTATTCTCTCATAAACAGCACACGATGTGTAGTTTTTACATAACGGTCTATGATAAATTCACAGCCGAATATATTATATAATATTATTTTAGTTTTACGCAACAAAATAGCAGGGGTGTAGAGAATAGATATCAGGTATCAAGTATCAAGCGTCAGATGAAGTCACGTTTTAAAGAAAAAACTCTACCTGATATTTAATACCTCCTAAATTCCGGCCCACCTGCTATAAAGCAAGACAACGAACACTTCCTTGTACGGCCTTATACCTTAGTACCTGATACCTCATACCTAAAAAAAAGCGGCACAGCCTTCCTCGCCATGCCGCCTATTTTAAGTAAATCGTGTCATTTTTTTTCCTTGCGCTTATCTGTTGCAGCAGCCGCCGCGGTTGTTTCCGCAAAAACAGGAAATAAGTAAAAACCAAATCAATAAATCGCAGCAGTTGTTGCCCCGGTCGCAACAATCGCGATCACGGTCACAACGGCAATCATTGTCGCAGCAGCCGCGGCCGAAGCCGTTTCCACAGCAGCAGAGCAGGATAAGTATCAGAAAGATATCGTCACAGCCTCCGCCGCATCCGCATCCCTTGTTAAACATGGCGTCCTCCTTATAAGATTTTTATTTTTTTGCCGCCCTTAAAGGAGCTTCCGGCCGGTTAAGCCCCTCTTAGCGGCGCGTTTCTTGATTTTTATCTTTCGTAAGCGTAAGTGAGCTCACCACGTAAAACGGGTATCGATACCGCTTTATCCGTCTGCCTCCGCCAAACCGGTTTCGCGCGCGGCGCCGGTCCTGAAGAGCCCAAAACGGGGAAAAGATATATATCTACTTTCATGATATGTAACAGCGGAATTAGTGTGCCGCGTATGTCAAAATTTTTTTTCGCGTTCAGGCAAGGTATTACAATGACGTCAGTATTATACCAAAAAGAAAACGGCCAAATAAAATAAGCCGTTACTGTCAAATATAAATCAACTTTTCCAAAAAAATTTATACCGTATAGTATACGGAAAGATCGAGAATATAATAAAAAATACAGCGTCCCCGCTTGAAACCATGCTTGCGTGCACTAGTTGCTTGACACAATTAAATATTCATGTTATACTATATTCATCAAACCAAAGGGGTATAAACATGAACAAGAAACACAGGGTAAAATTGACGGAAGTGGAGCGCAAGCAGGCTCAAGC
>WRDI01000037.1 GCA_009783515.1 Bacillota bacterium
CAGGGGGGGGGGCCGCTCCCCCCCCCCCCCCCCCGCAACAGGACAAGGCGACCGGGTTTGGGCAGGCTGGTGGGTAAGCATGTACGAATCAAGGAGCAAGCTCAGCTATCCTTGGAACGAGGACATGGTTTTTGAAGAGCATACCACACTCTTCGCTGTTTGGAACGCAAACGCGAACGTCCCCGTCGTCCAGCTTGGGGAGGACCGCGTAACGTGGAATACGGTCACCAACGCCATTTACAGGCTTTCGGTTAAGCATCCCGACGGGACACTGCAAAGCAATATCGTTCCCACTGTGGCGGGACAGTATACCATACTGTTTTCCTCTCTTCCCGTCGGCGACTATGAAATCGGCGTCACGGCGCAGGTCGGCGCGGCGGAGTACACTTCGACTATATACTATAGGAACAAGGCGCTGGCAAGGGTTTCAGTATTCTCGGTAATCGAGCCCTCGACTCTTGTATGGCGCGCCGTTGCAAACGCGACCGCATACCGTATAAAGGTCGAGTGCGGGACCGCTTCGCACAACCACGCCTTTGTCGGCAACGGCAACTCGCTTACCTATAATTTTAAAAATTGCGACATGAAAAAAGGCGGAATCAAGTTCACGGTCAGGGCCGAGGCGAGCGGCTTTGCGTATTCGGAATCTGTCCCGTTTGTGTTTGAGCGGAATTTAAACGCAATCGCCAAGTTCGATTTTGACGAAACCTCCGAAACGCTGTTTTGGGAGGCGGTGCCTAACACCTCTTACTATATTGTCTCGGTTGATTGCGACGACGTCAATCACGTGATTGACAGCGCGGACGTCTATACCACAAGCGTTTCGCTTAAAGAGTGCGCCCTGGGCAATGTCGTTGTGTCGGTTACCCCCGTGACAAAGGGCTATAACAGCCCCAACGCGAACATATACACCTATCCCAAAAAGACCCTTGCCACGCCTGGTAACATCCGCGTCGAGAACGTTACGGCTATGTGGTCCGAAACGCCGGACGCCGACGGATACGAAATAACCGTCGACGGCAAGGTTTACCCATCGCCGACAAACAGCTTTGATTTAAGGGATACGGACTGGAGCTGGGCGGCGACGGGCGCACCCGCCGACGTACGGGTACGCGCTGTGGGCGCGAAAAGCTCGCTGTGGAGCGACGTTGTGGTTTTTGACGACGCTGTGTTAGGCGCCATTTCTTATTGGAGCAATACCGTTTCGTGGAATCACGTATACACCGCGACCGGCTATCAGGTGCGCCTTAACAATTCCGTAATCACCGACATACCCGCCGGCACAAATTATTACAAAATAGACCTGTCCCGCGTCGGAATCAATACGATAGAGGTCAGAGTTGCGGGCAGCGTCGCGTGGACTCAAAGAATCGACGTTTTGGCGTACGCGGTGAATTTCGATACCCGCAGCATAAACGGCGTCGTAACGCGTTATTACGCGACAGGCGACAAAATCGACTTTGACGTAGAAAGCCCGGGCATGACGATAGTAGACTGGTTTGATTCTCCCTCCGGCATGGGCGCGAGGTATACCGATCCCAGGTTCACGGGGATGGGCGACCTTACCCTTTACGCTTACGGAACGGCGAAAACCTACATCATAACCTATAAGGAGGATTTGGACGTCGACGACACCTTCGAGGTGACTTACGGCGAGCGTTATACTTTAAAGGTTCCCGTTTCGGACATCCCCGGCGACTTTTTCGTGGGGTGGTTCAGTCAGGACGGTCAAATACAATACGCGGACAGTCTTGGTGAAAGCTTGGGTGTTTGGACGACCACTAATAACGTTGACGTTTATTCGCAGTGGATAACGGACGTGCTTGTATTTGTCGAAATAACCGACGCGGAAGAACAAATCATCGCCTACTCGATAAGCGGAGGCACGGGCGCAAACGTTTTGTCGGCGATAGCCATACCCGACTATTATTTGGGTAAGCCGGTTACGACAATCGGGGCGGGCGCCTTTGCAAGCCCCAGTCTGACGACCATATTTATCGGGGCGGAGGTCAACACCATATCCGACACCGCCTTTACGAGCTGCCTCAGCCTTGCCAATATTGTTGTGGACGATGAAAACGTCAATTTTATTTCCGGTAACGGCGCGCTTTTCACCCGCAACATCGACCTTACCCCCGGCGAGCTTATGTTTGTCCCCGCGGACATTCCCGTCGTCGAGGAGGAAGGGGCAGCGATATATACGTTGGCTTACGGAACGGAAATGACCTCCGAAATCGTAAGCAAGGCGTTTGTCGTCGCGAAAAGCAAAATTACCCACCTTGTCCTTTCAAACAGCACGACGACAATCGGCGAAAACGCCTTCGCGAGCCTAAATAATCTTACGGAATTGACCTTCGGCAGCGCGGTAGCGGAAATTGTGTACGAAAGCGAATGGTTTATCGTCGGCGGCATGGTTTTGTATTCCTCCTTCGGCGGCCGCGACTTCACAAGCATCTTTGTACACGAGGACAATACCCACTTCAGCGACAGGAACGGCGTGCTTTTCGGCAGGGAATATCCCGACGTGTCGACCAGCGCGCATACCCGTCTTGTCCACTACCCCCGCGGCAGAAGCGGCGGCTATCAGGTCCCGATTGGCACCACGTATATCGGCGAAAATTCCTTCTTCAGACACCCCGGCCTTGACGAGGTGCAAATCCCCGGCAGCGTGACGGAAATAGGAGACAGGGCGTTTTATAACTGCCGCGCCCTTACCGAGGTTTTCTTCTGGGCTGGCCCCGGACTGCAAAGGATAGGGACTTATACCATTGACGAGCAAAACACGGACGTTTTTGCGTACTGCGACGCCCTTATCGATGTGACCTTTGAAAACGCCTACCGCGAGGTTGAAATCGGCGGCGGCGCGTTCAGGTTCTATAACCGTACCAGCCAGGCGTCCTCCATTTACTTCAGTAATCTTTTGACCATAAACCTTCCCGACGGCTTGACGCACATAGGCGCCGGCGCTTTCTCAAACAACGACAAGCTTACCGTGCTTAATATTCCCTCCACCAACACGTATATCGGCGCCAGCGCGTTTTGGAACTGTGCGCTTGTCGAAAGAATAAACGTTTACGGCTTGGGCAGTTACAGTACGCAGGCATTTACCGGCTGCGACAGCATCACCAGCATAACAATCCCTACAAGCGTGACCGTTATCCCCAGCGGCGCGTTCCAAAACCTTTATAGTCTGGTCGAACTGATTTTCACACCCGGCGGTACAGAGGATTTGACTATTGAGGGCACCGCGTTCTCCTGCATGGCGCCCACTGCCGCAACTTCTAATTACTCAAAGCTTAAGGGGCAGCAAATCGGCGATACCGACGATTGGGAGCTTGTGTTTCCCGCCCGTTTAAAGACCCTTGGCGCGGCATTTTCAGGTATGCTTTCCGTCACGGCGATAAGGTTCGAGGCGGGCTGCCGGTTGGAAGCCATTCCCGACATGGCGTTCAGGTACAATACCGCCGCTCCCATTGCCGCGTTTGGCGGTGTCACCAACCTCACAACCATAACCTTCCACGAGGGCTTAAAAACCATCGGTGCCAACGCTTTCAGGTATCACGGAAATATCGGGCCTACCCTCACAATCCCCGCTACGGTAATAAGCATCGGCGACAGCGCGTTTATCGGTCTTGCTAACGCCACCACCGCCGGCGCGGTCCTTACCACTGTTACCATTTTGGGCGGCACGGTTTTCACCGCGACGGGCAATAACGCGGCGTTTCCCACAAGCGTGAACTTTCCCAACACACTGGACTTACCCGACACGTTCAGATATGCCGGCAGGGTAATCATAGGCTTTAATACCGCCACCTCTCCGACCTATCCCACGGTTATTACAAACGCCAATTTCCTGACCGCATACAGCGCGGCGGGTGTGCTGACCATACCCGCGGGCGTCCAGCGTATCGCCGCCGGCGCGTTCAACAACTTTACAAATATCAAGAGTATAGACTTTACCAACGTCGCGGACTCCTTCGTGGGCTTCAACAACGGCACGTCCGACACAACCGGCGCGTTCAGCGGCTGCACGGGACTCACAGGTATTACACTGCCGACAAGCACGATTGAAGTCGGTAATTACACCTTTGCCCGTTGCACCGGCCTTACCGGAATAACCCTTAACAACGGGCTGACGCGTATCGGTGATTATGCTTTCACTGCGAGCGGACTTATAAGCATAACTATTCCTAACAGCGTAATATTCAACGACAACAACACTACCCAATACGTTTTCGCTAACTGCGCCGCCCTTGCCGGCGTCACCCTCGGCAGCGGCACAACGGTCATACCTAACTATATGTTCCAAAACTGTACCGCGCTCACCTCCGTGACCATGGCTAACAGTGTTGAACTTATAGGCAGCAATGCCTTCGTCGGCTGCAGGATGCTTGGCACCAACGGCAATATTACCCTTCCCTCAAGCGTAAGGACTATTATGGCAAGCGCCTTCGCAAACACGGGATTCACTCACATAATCTCCCAAAAGAGACTAACCGAATTACAGGCGGCTTTGCCCTCGCCCTTCGGCGCGTTAGTTCTTAACGACGGCTTGAATGAGGTCAATCCTCAGTTTATCAAGATGACTTTCAACGTTACCACTTACAACTCCACCCACAACCGGCTTGTGGAATTGACCCTCCCCGCCTCGGTGAAGGAGTTCGGCGTCACCAGCAACAACACAAACTTTGGGGCAAATAACAACCCCTTCGGTACCATCACCGCAACCGGAGAAGTCAACAATACATGGATGAAGCTTAAACGGATAGACTTGGGCGACTCAAGTATAGAATACATCGGCAATATGGCATTCTGTCTTGTTTTTGATAGTACCGAAGTAAGAGCAAACAGCCTTAACAATCCATTTGAAACCATAATTCTGCCTAAGGGATTAAAAGCTCTCGGCAGCCAGGCTTTTATGGGCTGCAACAAGCTTCAAACCATTAGCATACCGAAAACGGTCGAATTCCTTAACTGGGGTCTTTTCCAAGGCTGTACCTCGCTTACGACGGTAACTTTTGAGTCGGGCGGCACGGCCGATCTGCATTTGGGCATAGCGGCGAC
Source organism: Bacillota bacterium (assembly GCA_009783515.1). Lineage (GTDB taxonomy): Bacteria > Bacillota > Clostridia > Christensenellales > Pumilibacteraceae > WRAF01. The sequence goes on from WRDI01000037.1 coordinate 5,065, forward strand.
GGGCGTTACCGCAAGCCTTAACGGCGCGTTCAACACCAACGGCACAGCCACAAGCAACAGGACGCAATCGGCATTCGGAGCCTCCGGCACCAGCGCCACTCCTCTTAGGTTAGGCGCCACCTTAGTAACTGCGGTACAAGTCCCCGCCCGCTGCGTGCAAATCGGTCCCGCCTTCTTTGCCTCATGCAACGTCGCGGTGACCTTCGAGGCGCATACAGAGGCACAGGGAGCCCGTTTGAAGAGAATCGACGGCGCCGCCTTTGTGGGCAATTACATGACCTCGATTACCCTTCCCGCAACGGTAACGGAGATGCCCCGCTGGAATCAGATGCAGGCGAGCGTAAACAACTACTGGCACGCCTTCCAGGGCGAAGGAACCACTTTAACATCGGGAGGAATTTCGGGGGCGTGGGGCTCGCATGCGACAATAACGCAAACAATCATTACCAACCAACAGTCAAGGCCGGCGGGCTGGGAAACGTCGTGGGCTCCCGCGCCTTCTGCCAGACTTATCATCACATGGCTGCCTTAAACTATTTTGCCGTATATTTTTAATTAGCTGTATCCTTTTCACCTCCTCCATATCAAAAGCCCCCCAAGCCACTTGGACTTCGGGGGGCTTTTGACGCGCCGGAATGGGCGCAAAAATTTGATTTTGCGTGTTTTATATCGCTTACCGCTTTAACGTCGGAAGCTTGCCGCCATCAAAATCCAAATCCGACGCCGCGATATTCCATACCTGCGCGCTCCAGTTTAGCGTGCCACTATAAAACGTCGGGGAATTAAGCTGGGTCAGGGTGCACGCGCCGCCCAAAGTGTTTGTCGGGTTTGCGGAAGGGCTGCCCGCGCCGCGCGTGATTGAAAAAGTTTGTCCGTCATATCGGTGGCAGTTGTTCACCGACGCCCCGGACGCGGTATTACCCGTTACGCCGCCGGCGTATACCGTGGGAGAGGCGGATACGGTCATACTGATGTTGCACGTCGCAAAACAGTTGTTTATCCGCGCGGGATCGACCCCGCCGCCTTGTATGTTTTGTCCGGCGACGCCGCCCGCATAGCCGGACGAAGCAGTGGCAGAAGAACCCACCGTATTTGCGTCCACGCTTACGCCGCCCGCCGCGTAGCCGTTTGTTATCCAGCCGGAATTATACGCGACAAGCCCGCCGGCAAAGACCCAAAAAGCGGCGGCGCTGACGCTCGCGCTTACATTGCCCGTCGCATAGCAATCGTTCATCGTCGCACGAGAATTGTTACCGAGCAAACCACCCGCATAGACGGTGGAAAGGGCGGGGAAGGAGTGCTCCATGTTCAGGATTACGTCGACCGCCGCGTAGCAGCCCGTTATAGTTCCGCGGTCGTTGGTCCCTATCAACCCGCCAGCATCAGCGATAACGCTGTAAGCGTTGACAGTCACACTGCCGCCTGCGGCATAACAGTTGGTTATCCTGCCATAGTAATCGTCGGTCTCGGCGTTGCTCCGGTCGCTGTATCCCACCATGCCGCCCGCAAAAATATCTATGTCATAGCCGCCCGATGTGTTGGGCGTGGAGCCGACATCTATCGTGAAATTTTCTACCCCGAGGTTTATTATTGAGCCTCTGATGTATCCGAACAGCCCGGAGTACCTCCTCGCGCCCGTAATCTTAAAATTATGGACTTTATAGTTTCTGCCGTCAAAAACGCCGCGGAATCTCCAACTGGGGTGGCTTCCTATCGGCGTCCACTCCTCCCCGTTTAAATTGATGTCCGCGCCCAAAGCGTAATAAGTGTCGTCCGCGCTTTTGTTGTCGTTTGTCGTGTCTGCAAAATTTTTCAGCTGCTCCGCCGTAGCGATAATATAAGGGTCGTCCTGTGCGCCGCTGCCACCTTGAAAATAGCTTTTGCCGATTTCAAACCGCGCGACATAAACGGCGGGCCCGGTCACAACGGCTATTTCCGGCTCCCACCCGGCGAATTTGTAATCATGCGCTACGGTGGATTCCTTTACAGGGCTTGGTCCCGTATACGACGGCGTTACTCCGTATTCTAACGTTTTGGACTGCAAAGGGACGCCGCTCTCGTACTCAAAGCTTATTGTGTAACTTCTTTTTTTGGAGGTATATTGTGCGGTGTATTCCGTCGGCTTAGTGAGCTTCCAACCGCTGAAAGTATAATCGAACTCCGCGTCGGAAGGCTTCTCGGGCGTTTCTCCCGTGTACTGGGGCGTTACCCCTTCCTCTAACGGAACTTCCAGAAGCAGCGCGCCGTCATAATTGACAAAGGTTATCGTATTGCTTTTTTCGCCGCAGCCGACGATAACGCAGGCGGCAAAAAGCAGTGGTAATATCGCCACAACCAGGAGTTTTCTTTTCATAAATAAAATCCTCTCTTTTAATTATATCTTGTTACGGCTTTGGCACTTTTTGACGGCGTATTGCCGTCAAACCGCCGTATAACATGGCGTCGCAAACGACGAGCCTGTACGAAAGGGAGTATTTTGTAATAATACCACACATTATCCCGCGTGTCAACTCTTTGTTAGGAAGCGCTGTAAAAAAGGAAAAAGAACGATTTTATACTGTTTCATTCTTTAAATTATGCCATAAACTCTATAAACTAAATCGCCCAAATCCTGAAAGAAAAAGGGGAAGATTAAAAATTAACCTTTACTGGTCACTGGCCTATCCTTCGTTGGCTTCCTTTTGGCGCGTTTTAAACAATAACAGACCGCTGCGGGTGCGCTTGTAGTAGTCTAATCTATCGGAGTATTCATAAATAAGAACGGTAGGGTCGCTACGGGTAACAAAAATTTTTGGGCTTTCTCCGTTGCCGCTCGCATCGCCATAGTCCTGTCCCCCGCGCCCGAAGCCGCCCACGCCGCGTCTGCCGCCGTCGCCGAAACCGCGCCCGCCCGCGTCATTTGTATCGCCGTAGTCTTGACCGTCGCGGCCGCTGTTTAGAATATTCGAAGCGGGGCGACCCTCTCCCTCGGATCCTCGCGAAAAGCCGGGGTAGCGGTAGTTGTCGTAATCTTGCTCACCGAAACCTCCGCGGGTGCCTTGGCTGCCGTAACCTGGATAGTTTGCGCCAAAACCGCCTTGATTGATTCCGAAACCTTGGTTGTTTCCAAACTCGCCTTGATTGTATCCGCTGCTATACCCGCTTTGACCGTCGCGGCCTTGGTTATACCCGCCCCGCTCCCCGCTCCCCGTTACCTGCTCCCTGTTCCCCCCCATCTCGCCGTAACTGATAAAATTATGCTTACTGGCGGTATCGGTGTTGGTCTTTAATTCGGGCGCGCCCTGCTTTAATCTGTCCATAAGAGAAGGTCCGCTTGGGGGAGTGTTGGATGCGGGGGATATGGGCGCAAGTCCCGCGTCGGGCACGCCGTCCACAGGGAGGTCGGCAGCCGCGGTCAGCTCGCCGTCCCGCTTTTTAAGCTGCGGTTCGTCGCTTTTTTCCTTCACCTTTTCTACGTCGCCGACCGGGGCGGGTTCTAACTTTTTCTGCTTCTTTTTGGCGATTCGCCTCTCATAGATAAACGTTGACACCAAAAACGAGCCGACAAACGATACGGCGAGTCCTCCCCAATACCAGCTTTGCACGCTTGTTATAGAGGTTTCGGTGATGCCGCACGCCACCACGAAGACGAGCGTATAGAGGAGAGGGACCCACAGCGACAGGGCGACTAAGAGCCATGCGATGATTTTTACGGCGGTCCCGAAGATTTTTTTTAAAAAATGAAATATCGCACTTAATATCATACGTTTTTCCTCGATTTTTTTATTAAGTCATCCTGAGCGAGACGAAGTATCTCAACCTTTTTTTGTGATTATAGTATTTTTGGAATGCCCCGAATTTCTGTTGTAGGGCGCGACGCCCTCGGCGCGCCGAATGTTTTCATTAATTTTATGCCACTTTTGGAATGCCCCAAAAGTGGCGCAAAGGGGCACCAGAGGGGGAACACTTTCGATTGTGTTCCCCCTCTGGACACCCCCTCGCAACGACTTACTTTTAGAAAAAGTAAGCAAAAGTGACGCCAGGGGACTGTGGGAACACATTTTTTAACATTTTTATTGAAAAGTTATATTCTCTCCGCCCCAAAATACGGCACCAAAGCGGATGGAATATCCACCCCGCCGCGACTGTTCTGAAAATTCTCCAAAATCGCGGCGACGGTGCGCCCCACCGCCAAGCCGCTGCCGTTGAGCGTGTGCAAAAACGCCGCGCCTGCCGTTCCCGCCGCCCCCGTTCCCGCCGCGTCCTTAAATTTGATGTTCATGCGGCGCGCCTGATAGTCCTTAAAGTTTGAGCAGGACGAAATCTCGACGTACCGCCCGTAGGAAGGCATCCACACTTCGATGTCGTAGGTTTTGGCGGAGGAAAAACCCAAGTCGCCGCTGCAAAGCAGTACGACGCGGTAAGGCAGCTCCAACTTTTTCAAAACCGACTCCGCTTGCAAAGTCAAAGATTCCAATTCGTCCATGCTGTTTTCTGGGCGGCAAAACTTGACCAATTCCACCTTGTTGAATTGGTGCTGGCGGATAAGCCCCCGCGTGTCCCGCCCCGCCGCGCCTGCCTCCGCCCTAAAACAAGGGGTGTAGGCGCAGTAATTGACGGGCAAATCGGCGGCGGGTAGCACGTCGCCGCGCAGTAGATTTGTCACGGGGACCTCGGCAGTGGGGATTAAAAAGTAATTCGTGCCGCCCACGACAAAGGCGTCCTGCTCGAACTTGGGAAGCTGCCCCGTGCCCGTCATGCTGTCGCGGTTGACCATAAAGGGGGGCAAAATCTCGGTATATCCCGCTCCGCCGTGCAGGTCAAGCATAAAATTGACCAAGGCTCGCTCAAGCTTCGCGCCTGCGCCTCTATAGACCGTAAATCGCGCCCCAGTGATTTTTGCGGCGGTGGCGGAGTCAAGTATTTTTAGGTCGTCGCCGATTTCCCAGTGGGGGCGTGGAACAAAGCCGGAGCCAAAGTCACGAGGTGTTCCGATGCGGCGGATTTCTTTGTTGTGTGTTTCGTCTTTTCCGCATGGGACAGATTCGTCGGGGATGTTGGGGATGCTCAAAACCGCCTCTTTTAATTTCGGCTCAAGGTCGGCTAACTCGTTGTCAAAAGCCTTGATTTCCTCGCCCACGTCCTTCATTTGCACGATTAACTGCTCGCAGGGCGTTTTTGCGCGTTTAAGTGCGGCGATTTGGTCGCTCACCTTGTTGCGTGTTGCCTTTAACTGCTCGACTTGTTTAAGGAGTTGGTTGCGGCGGGCATAGAGGGCGGTGACGGTATCGACGTCGTATTGCCCGCTTCTTGTGCTTAAAGCTTGTTTTACGAGTTCCTCGTTTTCTGCGATAAATTTTATATCCAGCATGGTTTTGTGTTCCTCTTGGACCAGTGATAATATACGCGACTCTATTATAATACCTTTTTTGAGAAAAATCAATCTTTTATCGTGCCTTTTTATCGGAACAAAATCCGCGTTACAAAAATGCCAAAAAGTTTGATAATAGACTTGTATTTTAACCTAACGCGATAGTATAACGAATAGATTTTTTAGGCTAAACCCGTCAAAAAGTGCAGCCCATAGCAGCGCTATGAGCGAGCATTTTAGGCATCGCTTTTTGTCGTTGGCGGGTTTAAGCAAAAAAGACACCGTTAGACTGCGCGGGAGGTTGTGATACAAGTCTAATAAAAAAGGCAAGAAGCATCGTTTGCAACGCTTTTTGCCTTTTTGTCGTAATGAACGAATTAAAGAAAATGTCGGGAGTGTTCCCAAAACTCTTATCTCTTCGAGAATTGCGGCGCCTTTCTCGCTTTCTTTAGACCGTACTTTTTGCGTTCCTTCATGCGCGGGTCGCGGGACAAAAAGCCCGCCTTTTTTAATTCGGGTCTATAAGAAATATCCGCCTCGCACAACGCGCGCGAAATTCCGTGACGAATTGCACCCGCCTGCCCCGTCGTGCCGCCGCCCTTGACATTGACGTAAATATCGAACTTGTCGCCCGTATTGGTCAGCACAAGCGGCTGGTTGACAATCAATTTGAGCGTTTCCAGCCCGAAATAGTCGTTGAGCGGTCTCTTGTTGACCGTAATGCTCCCCCCGGCCGAGGGTATAATTCTTACGCGGGCGATCGCCTTTTTGCGTCTGCCCGTTCCCCAAAATTGCAGTTTCTTTTTGGTTGGTTTTGCCGTCATATTATTCTCCTTATGTGTGAAAGAACAGTCGCGGCATAGACGGGCAACAGTTGACTCGCCACCGAAGCGGAGTGTACCTTGATGTACACGACCGAGGCGGCGGGGCAAGCGTAGCCCGTATATGACGATGAATGTTCTTTCACTATTGGTAACTCTTTGTTACTAATTCAAATTTCGCGGGCTGTTGCGCCTGATGATTGTGCTGTTCGCCCTTATAAACCCGGAGTTTTTTAAGCATTTTCCTGCCCAGGCTGTTTTTGGGCAACATCCCTTTCACCGCGTCATAGACGGACTGATCGCTGTTCTCCGCCATAAATTTGGAGTATTTTTCCTCTTTAAGCCCGCCCATATAAAGGGTGTGGTGCCGCTTCATCTTTTTTTCAAGCTTTTTGCCGGTCAGTACAACCTTATCGCAGTTTAGAACCACCACAAAGTCGCCGCAGTCGACGTGCGGGGTGAACTCCGGCTTGTTTTTTCCGCGAAGGACGGCGGCGACCTGACTGGCGAGCCTCCCTAAGGGCATACCGGCGGCGTCAACCAAATACCAGTTGCGCACGGCGGTCTGCCCGTTTGCCATATATGTTTTCATGGAATATTTCCTTTTTGTTGTTTTTTCGCCGACCGCCTTTATTTCACGCTAAAGGTAGCTTTAATCCTATTTTTATAAGGTGAATTTAATACCGTGCGGGGCTTTTGCGCGGCAAATCCCACATACATAAAGCAGAACGCCCGCATATTATACAAGATTTTCGCGCCCGTGTCAAACATTTTATGGGGGAATAATCACTATTTGCTGTTTTACGCATGAAAAAAAACTGAAGCAGGGATCAGGGATCGGGGGTCATGGGTCAGTAAAGAATAAATCTTAGGGTATAGAGAAAGGTATTACTACCGGCAGCAAATATTCTATGGTTTTTGTGGCATCTTATTTTGCTCAAAAATCTGCTCGCAAAAACGCCAGTCTATTTACTGCCGTAGTAATAAATAGAATTAAACCGCGATCTTCCCTGACCCTTTACCCCTGTACCCTATAAAAAACCGTTTACAAAAACGACAAAAAGTGCTATAATAAAAAAAAGGAGAGAACCAAGCCATGGAAACCTATAAGCAAATGACGGATAACTTAAGCGAGCAACTTTTGTTTTGTGCAAAGCAAAAGGGCGAACGCCCCGTCCACCTGAAAAAGGCGGAGGATCTCTTGGAATCGGGCGCGGATGTAAACTACAAAAACAGCCGTCCCTTGTACTTTGCCGCAAAAAACTACAACTTTCCATTTATCAGGCTGCTTATCCGCTACGGTGCGCTAGAAAGCGACCTAAGCCGCAAGTATCTCGCCGCCATATGCGAAAAAGGGGCGTTTAACGACAAAAGAGAGGAGGCGTTTTTCGAACTTGTCGAACTTGCAACTTCAAAAACCGGCTTTGATATGGGTTATCTTGCGCCTTATATAAACATGACGTTTGTATCGGGGAGGATAGACAAGCTTTGTGCCGCTGCGGAGAGGTTTGCAATTACCTTGCCGCAAGCGATGTCTAACGTCAAACTGATGATAATATTTGAGGCAATCAACCTTAATCGGCGCGAATCGCTTAAGCTTATCGACTCATACACGGACTGGACGCGCGGGGCTATCGACCTCGCCGCCGCCACGGGTCAGGACAAGGTGGTCGATTATATCCTAAGGCATGACCAAAAAATCGCCCCCTCGCAGG